>JAWXAX010000121.1 GCA_034439735.1 Rhodothermales bacterium
GCCGGCGCCGGCCGGTGCATCCAGATCCAGGCGATGTAATCCACCAGCGTCGGCTCTCCCCCGACCTCGCGCAGCCGGCGATTGACCTGCCCGCGGTGGTACTGGCTGTGGAGGGCAATCTGGACGAGCGTTTCGCCCAGGGTGGTAACGGCCGGCACCTTCCCCCATTGCCGCGCGAAAAACTTCACCCAGGGCACGGGCGAGGGGCGGCTGAGGTCCTCCTCGGAGAGGCCGGCGACAAATGCTTTCATCGCGTCGTACTGCGGCCGGCACCAGGCCTTCACCTCCTCAAGGGTGGCGAACGCGCCGGCGTCCCGATGGGTGAAGGGCCGGCCGGTCCACACGCTCAGGAAGGCGTCCTGCGTGAAGTGGATGTGGAAGAGTAGTTCTTTGAGCGAGGCGTCCTCGGCGGCATCGCCGGCGGCTCGAACGGACATCCATACCGTGGCGTCTGCCCATTCCATGTGGGTGTGCAGATCGCGAACCAGGCCGAGGGTGTACATGGGGTTTATTTCAGGATGGCGAAATCCGTCCACTCGATGCTCTCAAAGATGGCCGCCGCGGCGCCGCCGTCAGCCTCGAGGTAGGTGCCAGGTACCTGGTAGTCCTTCAGCGCCTCGGCGATCGGCTTCAGGGGCGCGAAGGCGTCCTTCAGCGTCTGGGTTTCGGAGGATCCGGTGGGCCAGTAGCGGGCCCGGTCCTCGTGGGTCTCGATGGCGAAGATGAGCAGGTAGCTTCCGACCATTTCGCCGCGCACGCCCTTGTAATACAGGAGATCCATGCCAGGGATTTTGCCCACGAGGGCGGGATGCACGGTATCGCGGACAAACGCGTCGAACGCGTCGGCCTTATCCGGCCGGATCTGGATGTAGTGCACGCCGAGCAGCTCCACTTCCGGAAGCGCCGCGATCTTGTCGGCTCCGATGAGCTCATAATCCGTGTATCCGCCTGCCGCGCTGACGAAGGACTCGGGTAGACGGGCGGCTTCACCTGCCAGCTGCTGGGAGGCGCGAGAAAACCCCGAACCGTCCGGCGGAAGCGAACGCGCGCGGGCTTCAGTAGTAGGGAAACTCCAGACGAGCCAGTAGCTGCCCATGCTCTTGCCCCGGTCGGCGCGGAAGAAGTGTGACTCTACGTCGCTGCCGAGCGCAGCCCAGGCCGGCATCGTCTGGCTGAGCACCTGGGCCTCGAAGGCGCCGGCGTCGATGCCGGGCTTGACGGCCGGCGTGTTTACAACGAGCACCTCGCCGAGCTGGACTTTCTGGGCAGTGGCCAGCGGCGCGGCGCCGGCCAGGACAACCGCCAGGGCGAGGGTAAGGGATATGCGAATGGGTGTCATAGAGATCATGGTCTGGTTCAATCGGGAATGGTAAGGACGCGACGCAGGCGCATAAATGCAAGCCGCTATCTCGTAGAGACGCCCCGGTGGGGCGTCTCCTTCAAGGTCGCAGCATGCGGAAACCTCCAGAGACGCCCCACCGGGGCGTCTCTACAAAATGCCCGTTACCGTCAATTCAAAAACGCGTAACTGAACTTCAGCAGAAACACGTTCGTGGGGATGATCCCGAACGTGTCGTCGATCTGCCCGCCGAGGGAGCGGTCGTAGGGCGAGCCGAACCACGGGGCGAGGGGATTGAGCACGTCATCGGCGCGGCGACCGTGGGTCCAGACCAGAAAAAGCGTGGAACCGGGGCGGTATTCCCAGCGGAGGACGACGTTGGAGGTGAGGGTGCTGAATGCGAACTCGTCGCGCTTGGGGTAGGCGTCGAACGGGACGAGCGTGTCGCGGTTTTGGAGGAGTTGGAACGTGTCGTACCGGCCGCGGGCCAGGAACAGCTGGCTGTAGAGCTGGACGGACAGCCCCGGCGTAAACGTGACCGTGCTGCGGAGGATGAAATCCAGCGACCGGGTGTCTCGCTGGCCGAACACCGAGGCGTAATAACGGTCGGCGGCGAGGGGCGCCTGGCCGGCGAGGGCGGCGTCGAGCTGGCCCTGGTCGTCGAAGCCGACAAAGTCGTTGGAGGGCAGATTGGGATTGCCGGACGACGCTCCAATCAGCCAGCCGGCGCCGGTGTCACGGAAGGCCTCGTTGGCCGCCCAGGCCAGCACTCCATCCTCCCAGAGCCCGTCGATCGTGCCCGACAGCGACACGCGGGGGCCGAGCGTGGCAATCCCCCCCAGGCCCACGCCGTACATGTGCCCGCCGTTGTCGACGCGGGATAGCAGCACGGAAGGTTCGACCTGCCAGGTGCGGCGCTGGTCGGTGGCGACTTCCGCTTCGAAACCCAGGATAAAGGGTTTGATCCAGGGAAGCTGGCCCCGGGTTTCGTAGATGTCGTACCCGCCGAACACGTTTTCGAACTCGAGGCCCACCGTAAACGGTCGGTACCCCTTGAGCTGCCCCTGAAGCGAGACGCTGTGGCGCTGCCCCATATCAAGCCCGTCGCTGACCGAAATTTGCTGCATCCCAAAGTCACCGACGGTGGCGCGCAGGAACGGCCCGAAGGGCCGGCCCCCGTTAAGGTCGTAGGCGAGGCGAAGGGGGAGGGCGAGGTAGTTGTTCTGGCGGAGGAGTCCTACGTCGGTGATGACGAAGTCGCCGTCGAATCCCTCCGCGCCGCCGAAAGCGGTGAACTGGCCTCGCCGCTTGCGGAAGAGCATCTTGGCGCCGTAGCCATTTTCCGCGAAGACATCGAATGCAGTCTGCCGGCGGCGTGTCGTCCCGACAAATCCTTCGACACTGTACATGTTGTCGAGGAACCGGAAGTCGTAGTCGATCCCCGAAAAATAGCCGTTCAGCCGGCTGTCGGCCACACTGCCCGGCCCGCCAAAGGCCGTCACGATGCCCCCAATGCGCGAATAGTCGCCAAGTTGCTGGGTTACGCGGGCGACGCCGTACTGCTGGGTCGGGTCGAAGTCCTCACCCGTCGTCGCGCCGAGGAGACCGAAGGAGAGGCCGCTTTCGGTGCGGCCAGAGAGCTTGGCGGCCCCGATGATGGGCGCCCGGGCGCCGATGCGGCGGGTGTAAGGCAGCTGGGCGGGACCCACGTCGAAGTCGTAGATCTGCATCCCTTCCAGGAAGAAAGGCCGGCGCTCCTGGAAGACGATCTCGAAGGCCGTGAGGTTGAGGACCGACGGGTCCGACTCGACCTGCCCGAAGTCCGGGTTGATCGTGGCGTCGAACGTGACGTTGGGGCCGAGGCCGACTTTCAGGTCGCCCCCGACATCAAACGCCCGCTCGCCGATCCGATCCCCCGGCGACGCGGGGTCTTCGTTGCGCTGGAGCCGGCTGAGGGTGTAAGGGGTGACCTGGATGTTGCGGCGGGGATGTACGCCGTTCAGGTCCGTCAGCTCTCCGAACCGGGCGACCAGGTTGGCGCGCTCACCGCGGGGGATGTGGGGCCATTCGGACTGTTCGCCGAGGCGGGGGATGACGCGGGTGAAGTGGATGCCCCAGGTTTGCTGCGGGAGCTCGGGGAAGCGCAGCATGCTGTAGGGGATGCGCATCTCGACCGTCCAGCCCTCGGCCGTCATGCGCGGGGTGGCCTGCCAGATGGCATCCCAGGACAGGTCGCCACCGGGATTCTGCGGATTGCCCAGGCCCGAGCGCCGGTTGCTGGTCTGGATGGCGTCCATCTGCACGCCAGCGGCGTTAACTCCGAACGTGTAGGCCGTCTTTTTGTCGAAGTAGGAGTCGATCGCCACCAGGAACCAGTCCGCCCGGTTGTATTCATCGCGCCGGCCGAGGGACGCCTCGATGCCAGCCGGGTTGTCGTCAAACAACGTCGCGCCGACATACAGGCTGCTCGCTCCGTAGATAATGCGCACCTCCGTGCGTTGCGCGGACGGCGCCCCATCGATGGGTTCGAACTGGAGGAATCCCGTGGCCGGCAGGGCCTCGGCCCAGACCGGTTCATCAAGCAGGCCGTCGAGTTCGATGGCGACTTCACCGGCAGGGTGGGCGCGGAGGGCTCGGGCGGCCTGGGTCGAGTCGGGCGTTGCCGCAAGGGCAGGGCCGGCGAACAGGATCAGGCCGGCGATCCAAAGGAAGAATACTGGGTATCGCATGGGAAAGCGCAGGGCTGTGAGGTGCCAGGGTATCGAAAAATGCGCTTCCGATTGTTAAAGGCTTGATAAACCTTCTTTAATGCCAACCCCGAGCGTCTCTAAAATCAATGTCATCTCGACCGGAGATGCCGGCTTGCCGGCATTGGAGCGGAGAGACCTCCTGGGATTTGGCGTGAGAGACCTCCTGGGATTTGGCAGGGTGCCTCCTATCAGGAGGTCTCTCCGCTACGGCCCGAATTCATCGGGCCACCGGTCGAGATGACATTGATTTTGGGGGTATTCTGAAACAAAGAACTGTAATCTACCAGCCAAGCGAGAATCACCGGGAAATGCTATCTTCCCCTTACCCTCCCGTCCACCGCATTCTCCAAACTGGTATGCCCAACTACAACATCGACGCCCGGCAAGACATGACCTACGACGCCATCGTCATCGGTTCCGGAATGAGCGGGGGCTGGGCGGCGAAGGAGCTGTGCGAGGCCGGCCTCAAGACGCTCGTCCTGGAACGCGGCCGGATCGTCGAGCCCATCAAGGACTTCCCGACGATGAACCTGGAGTCGTGGGACTTCGAGCTGCGCGGCGGCCTCACGCCGGAGCAGCAAAAAAAGCACTACAAAGGCATACGCACCGGGTTTATCGGGGCGGCCAACGAACATTTCTACGCCAACGACGAGGAGGATCCCTACACCGAGGTGAAGCCGTTCCTCTGGGTGCGGGCGCACCAGATGGGCGGGCGCTCGCAGCTCTGGGGCCGGCAGTGTTACCGCTGGAGCGACCTCGACTTCGAGGCCAACGCAAAAGACGGGCACGGGGTCGACTGGCCGATCCGGTACCGGGACCTCGAATCCTGGTACACGTATGTCGAGCAGTTCGCCGGCATCAGCGGCGAGGCGCTCGGCCTGCCGCATCTGCCCGACAGCCACTTCCTGCCGCCGATGGAGCTGAACTGCGTCGAAAAAGACGTCAAGGCCCGCATCGAGCAGCAGTACCCGGGCCGGCACCTGATCATCGGGCGTGTCGCCCACCTGACCGAGCCGATCAACGGGCGCGGGAAGTGCCAGTACCGGAACAAGTGCGACCGAGGCTGCCCCTTCAGCGCGTTTTTCAGCAGCACCGCCGTCACCCTGCCGGCGGCCGACGCCACGGGCAACCTCACCGTCCGCCCCTTCTCCATCGCCCAATCAATCCTTTATGACGAGGAAAAGGGCAAGGCGACCGGCGTGCGGCTCATCGACTCCGAAACCGGCGAGACGGTGGACTATTTCGCGCGGATCATCTTCTGCAACGCTTCGACCCTCGGCACCACGCGGATCCTGCTGAACTCGATGTCCAATCGCTTCCCCAACGGCATGGGCAACGACAGCGGCGAACTCGGGCACAACCTGATGGACCACACCTATCGGGTGGGCGCGTTTGGCCGGTTCGACGGGCACGAGGACATGTATTACAGCGGCCGCCGGCCGAACGGGATCTACATCCCGCGGTACTGGAATCTGGACGAAAAGACGAAGTCGGACACCTTCGTCCGCGGCTTTGGCTACCAGGGCGGCGGCGGCCGGGCCGGCTGGGGCGGGGCCGGCAACGCCGACGGCTTCGGGGCCGAGTATAAGGACGCGCTGTTCTCCGACCCGGGGCCGTGGTCCTTCTTCATCACCGGCTTTGCCGAGTGCCTGCCCTACCACGAAAACCAGGTCACGCTGGACACCCAGAACCTCGACAAATGGGGCCAGCCGACGCTGGCGATCGACTGCGAGTGGAAGGAAAACGAGCTGGCGATGAACCTCCAGATCGAGATCGACGCCGTCGAGATGCTCGATCGCGCCGGCCTGCAGGATATCGTCGGCTTCAACAACCGCCACGAGCCGGGCTACGGCATCCACGAGATGGGCACCGCGCGGATGGGCCGGGATCCCAGGACCTCGGTGCTCAACGCCACCAACCAGGTCCACGGCGTCAACAACGTATTTGTGACCGACGGGGCGTGTATGACGTCCAACTCCTGCGTCAACCCCTCGCTCACCTACATGGCGCTGACCGTCCGGGCGGCCCATCATGCCATCTCGGAGATGAAAAAAACGAATCTATAAGACCATGCAACGACGAGAAGCCCTCAAACGAACCGCCCTGCTGGGTGGCGCCGCCGCCTCGACCTCGCTGCTGGGCCTGCTTCAGGCCTGTCAGCAGCAGCCCCGGCTCGGGTGGCAGCCCGTGTTTCTGAGTATGGACCACGCCCGACTCGTCGCGGCGCTGGTGGACACGATCCTGCCGGCCACCGCCACGCCCGGTGGGCTGGATGTGAAGGTGGATATGTTCATCGACCTCGTCTACGCCCGAACCTACGACGCGGCCGGCCAGCAGCAGGTGGTGGCTGATCTGGATGCGATTAACACCCGCAGCGCCGCGCAATTCGGGAAGCCATTTGCGGACCTGGAGGCCGACCAGCGGCAGGCGTTTTTGCAGGAAGAAGAAGCCGGCGCGCCTTCGTTTAATCCCCGCGTCTGGGGCACGGCGGTGGGCGAACAGGCGCCGGTGGGGTTCTACCGCGGGTTTAAGTCGATGGCGGTCTGGGCCTACTGCTCGACCGAGGCGATCGGGAAAAACCAACTGAACTACGACCCGATTCCGGGGGCATATCGCGGGTGTGTCCCGCTGAGTGAGGCGGGGAGAGTGTGGAGTTTGTAAGGCCAAGGAACACCCCTAACATCCGGCGCTTCACTTGTTGTCTATACAACACTCCGCAGCCGAACATACTGCCATGACCGTCGCCATCGATACCCGCATTGCTTTCCTTCCGAACGGGTATCGATCGGATGCGTTATGGCGTTTCCGGGAAATGAAATCCTCCCGCGCCGCGCTTTGCACCCTTCTCATCGCCGTCTTGCTGGCAGCGAGTTCGCCCATGGTGCAGGCACAGGAAGCCGGCGAGATCTTCTGGACAAACATCCGTGGCATTCACCGGACTGATCTGGCGACGCGGTCCACCTCAACCGTTCTGAATGTGACGTTATCGGCCGCTGATGGGATTGCGCTGGATACGCTGGCCGGAAAGATGTACTGGACCGATCAGGGCACCCGCGCTCTATCCCGCGCTAACCTGGACGGATCCGAAGTAGAAATACTGCTGTCGGGCGTATGGTTTGGCCCTTTCCTCAAACATATTGACCTGGATTTGCAAAACGGAAAAATCTACTGGACGTACCCGGATCATGACGCCATCGGTCGGTCAAACCTCGATGGTTCGGACTTTCAGATTATCATAGAGCGAGACGTAAACAGGGAGGACGGGTTTGCCCAACCTCGAGGTATCGCTTTGGATGTACTGGGAGGAAAGCTGTATTGGACTGACCACGGCATTAAAACCATCGAACGCGCCAACCTCGATGGCTCCGCTCGTGAGGTCCTAGTGTCGACCGCCTTGTCCCGGCCCGAAGAAATAGCGCTTGACGTACAAGGCGGCAAAATGTACTGGACCGATGCGCTTACGCGTAGGGTCGAGCGTGCAAACCTCGATGGCTCCGAACGGGAAGTCATCGCAGCTACGGCGCTTACGGGCCCCTACGGGATTACCGTGGACCCCAAACGAGGCCGGGTTTATTGGGTAGACCAGAATAGGTACTCCTATCCGGCTGGACCGGCGGTGATATGGAGCGCCAACCTGGACGGCTCAGATGGAACCTTTTTCGTCACGGATGGGCTTTCCGACCCGAGAGGGATAAACCTGGATGTAAATAAGGGCCTGTTGTACTGGACCGATAGTAATACTATCCAGCGTGTAAATCTGGATGGTTCCGCCAGGGAAACGCGTCTGAGATCCGACATGCTCTTACCGGATGCAATCACGCTCGACAGGTCCTCTGGAAAGGTCTATTGGACCGACCATGAAGCAAAAACGATCGAACGCGCCAATCTGGATGGGACATCCAGGGAAATCCTGCTTTCAACCGAAAATACCATCGTCACCTCGATCGCACTGGACGTCTCAGCCGGCAAGATGTACTGGACCGACAGGTTGACGAAAACCATAAAGCGGGCCAACCTGGACGGCACGAACATCGAAACCGTGATCTCCGCCGAACTTAGTGAACCCAATGGCCTGGCCATCGACCCATTGGGAGGCAACGTGTACTGGTCTGATTATACCAAGCAAACGCTTGAGCGGGCTAACCTGGATGGTACGGATAGGGTGGTGCTTCTCTCGAAGTCCTCCAGCGCACCCGCTGTCGTTGGCGGCAAGATCGCCCTGGACCCTCAGGCTGGCAAGGTGTACTGGGTCGGGGGTCGCCAGGAGATCGCTACCATCGAGAGCGTAAATCTCGATGGCACCGACCAGCAGATGCTCCGAGGAATAGCGAACACCCCTTTATTGTCATTCTCTCTTGACGTTGAAACCGGCAAGATGTACTGGCTCGAGGGACACACTACCATCAACCGCGCCAATCTGAACGGTTCTATTAAGGTGACCGTGAAGAATGATCTGACCCATGCATCGTCGATCGCATTTTATAGACCGCCGACGGCAACAGCCATCGACAACGAACCTCCCTCCGAAACACCCACCGACCTGGCGCTGCTGGCCGTTTACCCCAACCCGTTCCGGAGCGCGAGCACCATCGAGTACACGCTCCCCGAACCAGGGCCTGTGTCGATGAAGGTGTTCGACGTCCTCGGCCGGGAGGTCGCCACACTCGTCGAACGCGACCTGCCGGCTGGCCCTCACAGGGCCGAGTGGAATGATGACATGCCGGCGGGGGTGTACCTGGTTCGCCTGGAAGCCGTGGGCCAGATCAGATCCCAATCGATCGTGCGGGTGGAATAGGGGCGTGCCCCCTCGCCGAGACATCGACGCAGGCCGGCGGCGTATCCTCTCTGTTCAGTTTACCTTTTTGCATCGTCCGCGGATGTGGCGTTTTTCATACTGATGCGTGCGCTGACAATGCCCAGCACACCGAGAACCACCCACGTCATGAGTACGCTGAGCAGCGCTAACCCTATAAGTCCGAGGCCCACCGCTACGCCGGTGGCCGCGGTCATGAAAATTCCGGCGGCCGTCGTCAGTCCCTCGATCTCACCTTCATCGCTGCGCTTAAGAATCGCGCCGGCGCCAATAAAGCCGATTCCGGTTATAATCCCCTGTACCGCCCGCGAGATTCCATCCACCGACAACTCCGCCGCGGCACAGCTGATGATTAATAGCGTGCTGCCCATCGCGACGAGCATGTGCGTGCGCAGGCCGGCCGCCTTGCCGGCGCGCTCGCGTTCGTAGCCAACGATCGCGCCCAGAAGCATTGCCGCGACGAGCCGGATGACGAAGCGTGTGAACTGAGTCCAATCAGGTAGACCGCCGGTGAGTTCTTCGAGTAAAATATCCATGGGGACGCTCTCTATGTCTGAGGTTGTAGTTCAGCCGACATCTGCACGTGACGCGAAGCGCCGTTAGCAACGGGCATGCCCGGCCCCTCCTGCTCCGCCCTCTGGCCAGGGAAGCACTACTACGATTGGGATTGGATTTGTTCTACCCCTGGGTAGTATGTTAGACCTGCCTCGTTTGATCCGCAGATAGACACCCGGAGCCATGCTGCAAAGCTACTTCACCATCGCCTGGCGCAGTCTGCGCCGGCAAGCCGGTTACGCGGCCATCAACCTGTTCGGCCTTGCGCTTGGCATCGCCTGCTTCCTCCTGGCGATACTCTTCATCCGCCACGAATACAGCTTCGACACCTATCACCCCGATGCCGATCGGCTGTACCGCCTCGTCGTTCTCAGTGGGTTTGGGGAGAAACAGTGGGGGACGGCACGGCTGGCGACCCCCTGCCGGAGATGGACGCATCGTCCACGGACGTCGAACAGGTAACACGCATCAGACGCTGCGGCACGGATCGCATCGAACACGATGGGACCTGGTACCTGGACGTCACGATGAAGTGCGCGGAAAGCGGCCTGTTTGGCGTACTTGGATTCGATCTGCTTCGGGGTGATCCTGGCCAGGTGCTCGATAGGCCGCATACGGCCGTCGTTACGTCTTCGCTTGCCGAACGTCTGTTCGGCCAAGAAGACCCGATCGGACGCACCCTGCCCATTCAGGTCTTCGACACGCTCGCCGCCGTTGAAATCACCGGCGTGATGGCCGACATCCCGAAAAACACGCATTCACGGCCGACCTTTTCCTCTCACGCGCATCGCTGAGCGGGACGCGCCTCTGCCTCGACTGCGGCGGCGAATCCATCTATGCACGGCTGAAGCCTGGCGCGGATACCGATGCCCTCTCCGTGCGCATCCTGACCCTAATCCGCGACACACAGGGTAAGTCACATGTGGAGGACATCGATTTTGAGCTGGTCACGGCTATCCACTTTTCTTCCATTTTTACCGAGCGGCAGGGTGATAGCCGGTACGTATGGCTCCTCTCGGCCATCGCGCTGATCGTGCTGCTTATTGCCTGCGCGAACTATATGAACCTGGCCACGGCCCGCGCGATGAACCGGCGGCGTGAAGTGGGACTTCGCAAGGTAGTTGGCGCGCATCGCACACAGCTCATGCGCCAGTTCCTTGTCGAGGCGATCGTACTCGCCGCGCTGGCGCTGCCTGTGGCTGTGCTGTTTCTCCTTGCCGCCCTCCCGACGTTTAATGCTCTGGCCGAAACAGACGTCCGGCTCCTTACAGCCGACTTCGTCAAATTGGTCGCCATCGCGGCCGTACTGGCCGTGCCGATCGCCTACTATGCCGCTAAGCGGTGGCTAGAGGCCTTTGCCTTTCACATCGACATCGCGCCAACGCCGTTCCTGGCCGCCGGCATCGTCGCCCTCCTTGTGGCCATGGCTACAACAGGGTTCCAGGCGTACCGCGCGACGCGGACGGATCCCGTCGAATCGCTGCGGCATGAATGAGCAACAAGCGTCGTAAAGCGACAGGAACGACGAAGCCGCACTATCGTCACGGCACATACCCCATCGCCACCGCCTCGAGTTGAACACCAGCCGGCCGGTCTTCGTCGGAGGGCGTGGAGGGATGACGTGCCGGCAGGTGGAGCGTGTCACTCCCCGAATCGAAACACCTCCAGATCGACCAGACGCCGGCCGGTCCCCGTTCCGCCCTGGCCGGATGACCCGCCGGCGATCCAGAGCGCGCCATCGAAATAAAACATCTGCGTTCCGTGGCGCTGGATGTTCAGATGATCCAACACGTGCCACGTTCCGGTTTCCGTATCGAGGGCCTCGGTTTCGGACCACGCTTTGCCAAAGCCCTCCCCGCCGGCGACGACGATGTATTTGCCCACAGCCGCGGTGGGCGTGCCGGCGCGTTCGGTCGGGATGGGCGCGTCGTTCAGGCTCGACCAGCTTCCTTTTGCGATATCGTAGACATCCACGACCGCGACGGTGCTATCGATAAATCCCACGACATCCGACGTGCGGCCGGCGGCGGCGTAGATGCGGCCGTCGACAACGGCCGCCTGAAAGTGGTCGCGGCGATGGGGGGCGTCCGGCAGCTCTTCCCAGTTTCCCGTCGCCAGATCCATCCTATCGAGCCACGTCTTCGCCTCGGCAGGCGGCCCGTGTCCTCCGACGTTGCCGGCGATGAGATACAGGTGGTCGTCATACACAATCGCACCTGCCCCACCCCGCCGGCGGTGTTCGGGGATTTCGGGGCCTTGTGTCCAGGTGTCCGCGGCCGGGTCGTAGACCCAGACGTGCGAGATGCCGACCTGCTTCCGGTCGATGTCCGTCCAGGCGCCGGCGACGTAGATCTTGCCCGCGTAGGGCACGGCCTGGAAGTGGTGGACGAGCTCCGGGACGTTCGCGCCCCGGTTCCACGTATTCGTCTGGGGGTCGTAGATGCTGGTGTACGCGGGTGGATTGCCGAGTCCGCCGATCATGTACATCCGGCCGCCGACTTCGACGAAGCCGCTCTCGAAGCGCGGTTCCGGGGAGTTGGGGGTTTCGACGGCTTCCCAGGAGCCGGCCGGCTGGGCGGTTGCCAGGTGGCTGGTTGTCCAGCAAACGAACCCTGCGGCAATGGCGAGGAGAACGTGGTGGGTTTTTGAGGTCATGATCGTCGCGGGGTCGGTGAGTGATGCGTCCTGGGTGGCCCCACAACCTCTAATCCACCACGGGGATAGATACAAGGAAAGGAGCCGCTACAAACATACGATAACCGATCTTCAATCGATTCTATTCCCCATGCTTTCCGGGGTTGCGTCTTTCCTGCGCTCGAGGATTAGCACTACACGATTCCTAACAGGACAATAGGGTCGTAGAGACGCCCCGGTGGGGCGTCTCCTGGCGGCAATGATTTTCCGGAGAGCTTCTCGGACATCGGAAACCTTGCTGAGACGCCCCACCGGGGCGTCTCTACGGAATAGCCATTAACAATGCGGTGAAGGACCATCTTAGACGCGTCGATGGCGTTTTTTAACGCAGAATCGCGTTCTAGAAAGACGCTTCGCGAGGCTCAGCGTGACATGCGTGCTGGGCTGCGTAACGGCTCTAAGAAGGAATTTGTCAAGTAGGTACTGTTTGCTCTTTGACATACAA
>JAWXAX010000122.1 GCA_034439735.1 Rhodothermales bacterium
CCCATCCGCGGCGAACAGCCGCAGGCGGTGCAGGATGTCTACCTACCCGAACCGGCCGGCATCGAGGTCCAGACCTGGGTGGATAGCCTCTCGATCCCCTGGTCGATCGTCTTTCTTCCAAACGGCGATGCCCTCATCGCCGAGCGGCCCGGGCGGATCCAGCGGGTGCCGGCCGGCAGCACATCGCCCCACGTCGTCGCCACCTTCGAGGTAGTACACGATGCCGACATCGGGCTCATGGGGCTGGCCGCGCACCCGGAATTCGAGACGATGCCCTACATCTATGCGATGTACGCGTATCGTGCCGGTGAGACCATCTATTCGAAGGTCGTGCGCCTGACCTTTACGCCGGACCGGTTGACGGAGGAGCGCGCCATCCTCGATCGCATCCCGTCGGCGATCATGCACGCCGGCGGGCGCATCGCGTTCGGGCCGGATGGGATGTTGTACATCGGCACGGGCGACACCGGACAGCCGGAGCTGGCGCAGGAGCTGCATTCGCTGGCCGGCAAGATCCTCCGCATCACCCCCGATGGCGCCATCCCGGCCGATAATCCCTTTGCCGGCTCCCCGGTCTATTCGCTCGGACACCGCGCCATTCAGGGCCTCGCGTGGGACCCGGCCACGGGCGCGCTCTTCGCCTCCGAACACGGGCCGTCCGGCTTCCCCCAGGAAAGCGGCGTCCGGAATCGCGACGAGATCAACTGGATCCTGCCTGGCAAAAACTACGGATGGCCGAATGTTGTCGGCGCTCCCGGATTGCCGCAATACGAGGACCCGGTCGCCATGTGGCAACTCCACTCCGTCCCGCCGTCCGGCATCGCGTTTTATGAGGGCGACCTCTTCGTGTCCACCTTGCGCACGCAGGCGCTCATCCGCATCCGGTTCGCCGATGACTACACGGTCTCCGCCGTCGAGCGCTGGTTCGCGGACAACCCGAACGAGGGCCGGCTCGGTCGGCTTCGCACCGTGGCCGCCGGGCCAGACGGCTACCTCTACGTCGGCACCGGCAATGGCGATGGCAAGGCACCCTTCCGCCCCGGCGACGACCGGATTCTCCGCATTCGATACACGCCGTAGAGACGGGATACCTCGCGTCTCTACACCATAATCGCGTATTTGTGCCGTTATTGCGATCGTACCCCGGTTTGCGTTGATATCCCTTCCCGGGATCACCCTACGCACCATCTTCTCAGCGGCCTACAACCGACCTGGCGTCACACCGGCCAGTACCGTAGTCCACTTCACCCTACCCTGTCATTGTCCGGGCTACCCGGCGCGAAACCAATTCTGACAACGACATGGAAACGACATACACAGGCAAAACAGCGCTTGTAACGGGTGCCTCTTCGGGAATAGGTAGGGCAACGGCTATCGCTTTCGCTCAGGCCGGCGCCTCGGTGGCCGTGGCCGACTGGGACGAGGCCGGCGCGCGCGAAACCGTCCGCTTGATTGCCGACAATGGCGGCAAGGCCATCGCCATAAAAGTCGACGTCTCCGACCCCGCCCAGGTCGACGCCATGGTAGCCCAGACCGTAAAGGCCTTCGGCCGGCTCGACGCGGCGTGTAATAACGCCGGCATCGGCGGGGCGCTGGCGCTCACGGCCGACTACCCGATCGACGAATGGGATAAGGTGATCGCCATCAACCTGCGCGGCGTCTTTCTCTGCATGCGCGCCGAGATGCCGCATCTCCTACAACAGGGCGGGGCCATCGTAAACGTGGCGTCTATCCTCGGGACCGTCGGGTTCGCGAACGCCTCGGCCTATACCGCCGCGAAACACGGCGTGGTGGGGTTGACAAAAGTCGCCGCGCTGGAGTATTCCGCGAAAGGCGTCCGCGTGAACGCCATCTGCCCGGCGTTTATCGAGACCCCGATGCTGGAAAAGGCGGGGTTGCTTGGGGATCCGGTCGCGAAACAGGGCCTGGTGGCTGTGCATCCCATCGGGCGGCTCGGAACGTCGGACGAAATCGCCAGCACCATTGTCTGGATGGCCTCGCCGGCCGCCGGATTCGTCACCGGAGCGGCCGTCCTGGCGGACGGCGGGTATTGTGCTCAGTAGGCGGGAAATACCATAAAAAAAGCCCTGCGTGTTTGGCGCGCAGGGCTTTTTTAATATATGTGCGGTCCGGACGGGACTCGAACCCGCGACCTCCGCCGTGACAGGGCGGCATTCTAACCAACTGAACTACCGGACCAGGATGTAATGCCAATCGTAACGAGCGGCGTTTTGGTTCGAGGGGGCTTCTACCGGCCGCCACGAAAAGAGATCCAGATGATACGGTGGGCGGTATCTCGCCACAAGCCCCGTGTTCACGAAAAAGGCCTGTGGGCCGTGAAAAACAGTTGAAGAGCCAGAATGCCTCCCAAAAAGGCCTTTCTCTACCTATTTGCACATGGTTTCGGATCTGTTTAGATTGCCCGTCGCCACGACACATGCTCGAAATGGGGGTGCGGTCGTGATGGTCACGTGTTGTTGTTTCTGAATTGCCTTTATGAGATCAGTGCCGCTGTAAGCGCTTGCGGCCGGCGCATCACCGTTCCACCACCGGCCCGATGCGTCGCTGTTCCCCCCGCGAATACAGCTTCTGATAGATTTTTTCCCAAACAGTCCGGTCGCTTGCTTACCGCCAAGCGTCCCGTGCCGGGCTGACGTTTGTACATCTGACCGTGGAGAAACCAACCATGACAACAAGTAACGCGGGCATCAATCGCGAAAAACTGTTCTGGGGCAGCTGTTTAGCGTTGCTCACCACCGCTTTTGCCTTCACAGTGATCACGTCGATTGCCTATGCCGTGAAGCAGGAGTTTAACGTCACGAACGAGCAGCTGGGCCTGTTTACCGGCGTCTTTTTTATCGGGTTTACGGTCTCCCAGGTGATCTTTGCCCCCTTCTGCGACACGATCGGCATGCGCTGGATCGTTCGTCTCGCGTTTGTCGGCCATGTGGTGGGCGCGCTGCTGCTGCTCTTCGCCGGTAGCTTCCCGATGGCGGTCGCCGGCTCGCTGTTCGCCGGGCTAGGCGCCGGGTTGGTCGAAGCCGGCTGCAATCCGCTCGTAGCGGCGCTCTATCCGGATAATAAGTCGACCAAGCTGAACCTCTTCCACATGTGGTTTCCCTACGGCAACCTGATCGCCGCCCTGCTCACTACCTTTATTCTGAGCAGCCTCGTAGGCGACGGCTGGAGAGGGTACACGGCCCTCATCCTGGTGCCCGCTGCGGCGTACGGTGTGATGATGCTTTTTGTGCCTTATCCGAAGACGGAAGGCGCCAGCGCTGGCATCAGCTTCACGGAATCGCTGAAAGCGACCTTTGCCCCGATCATGCTGATCATGCTGCCGATGATGTTGCTTACGGCGTCGATGGAGCTGCCCCCGAGCAGCTGGGTGCCCTCGGTACTCACCTCGGGTGGAGTCAATGGCATCCTGGTCTTTGGCTTTATCTTCGGGATCATGGGCACCTTGCGGTTGGTGGCCGGCCCCATCCTGAAGGCGCTTACGCCTACCGGTGTCCTCTTCGGCGGCTCCATTCTGGCCACTATCGGCCTCTATCTGTTCAGCCAGGCCAACTCGGTAGGCATGTACTTCGCCACCGCCGCCATCTGGGCCACCGGTATAGCCCTTTTCTGGCCGACCATGCTCGGCTTCGTGTCCGAGCGGAATCCGCGTAGCGGTGCGCTCGGGCTTGGCGCGATGGGCGCCGTCGGCATGCTCGCTTCGTTTCTCGTGACCCCGTGGCTGGGCCAGATCGCCGACATCGAAGGCCACTCGCAAATCGGCGCTGCGCCGACCATGGAGGTGTTCGAGACGGTCCAGCGCGATTGGCCGGCGGCCGCCGCCAACGCCGGCGTCCTCCGGACTGAACTAGAAGCCGTTATTGCACAAGTTGACGGCGTCACGTCAACATATGAAAGCACGGGCGAGCTACCCGCCGGGACCACGGCGCAGGCACTCCGCGCCGTCGCCACGGCCGACATCGACTCTCCCGCCAAAGGACAGGCTTCGGCCATCCTGAACCCGGCGGATAACTACGGCGGAAAAACCTCATTCGCCAAGCTGGCGCCCATAGGCATCATCCTCATTCTGGTCTTCGGCGGGTTCTTCATCCGAGATCGCATGACGGGAGGTTACAAGGCCGAGAAGCTGGTAGCCTACGACGCGGAAGAGGCGTCGTCCTACTAACGGTTCAACGTTTCGGGTTCAAGGTTCAAGGAGGGCTTGTTGCCTTCCTTGAACCTTACCCCGTTAACGCTACCGCAAGTACCTTGAACCTGGAACGTTAAACATTAAACCAATGATGGACAGACGCGAAGCACTCAAACGCGTAGGCGCGGTGATGGGGGCGACGCTCTCTTTGCCGTTGATTTCGGGCGTACTTGCCGGCTGCGGCGGCGGCGCGAGCGATATGACGGCGTTTGTCCCGAAGACGCTGTCGGCCGATCAAAATGAGCTCGTCTCGACGCTGGCGGAGTTGATCATCCCTACGACTGACACGCCCGGCGCTCGCGCCGCCGGCGTTAATGAGTTCATCGACCTGATGATCACAGACTGGTACGGCGCCGAGGATCGCACCCGCTTTCTCGAAGGACTTGCCGCGGCCGACGAGCGCGCACGCACCGCTCATAAAGTGGCCTTTGTGGATGCCACTGTCGAGCAGCAAACCGCCATCCTCACCGGGTTCGAACAAGAAGCCCTCGCCGGCTCTAGTGCCGACAAGCCGTTCTTCTCGCTGTTGAAGGAGATGACGATCACGGGGTATTATACATCCGAAATCGGCGCCTCTCAGGAGTTGAAATACCTCCATTCCGCTGGCTATTATAACGGCGATGTGCCCTACGCCGAAGTCGGCCGGGCCTACTCGTAAAACGACGTTAAACGTTATCTCGTTAAGCCTGTCAAACGTTCAACGCCCAAACGTTCAACGTTTTTTGTTCAACGCGTTTATGCACCGATGAAAAAAAACGTTTATATCGCCCAGGAAACGAACACGTACGACGCCATCGTTGTCGGGTCCGGCATTTCCGGTGGATGGGCGGCCAAGGAGTTGACTGAAAAGGGGCTCAAGACGATCGTGCTGGAACGAGGCCGGCCCGTGGAGCATGGGGCCGACTACATCACCGAGCACAAGTCACCCTGGGAGCTGCCCATGCGCGGGCGCGTGCCGACGGCGGTCGCCGAGCAGGATTACGCCATCCAGCGGCGAACCGGCCAGTTCGATAGCACCGCAAAGCACTGGTTCATCAACGACCGCGAAAACCCGTATATCGAGGAGGAGCCCTTCACCTGGATCCGCGGTAACCATGTCGGCGGCCGGTCGCTCATCTGGGGCCGGCAGTGTTACCGGTTGAGCGATCTGGACTTCGAGGCGAACCTGCGGGATGGGCTCGCGGTCGACTGGCCCATCCGCTACAGCGATATCGCCCCGTGGTACGATTATGTCGAGCGCTTCGCCGGCATCAGCGGAGAGTCGCTCGGGCTACCCCATCTTCCCGATAGTGTTTTCCAACCAGGGATGGACCTGAATGTGGTCGAGAAACACCTGCGTGAACGGGTCCGTGCCGCGTTTCCCGAGCGCTACGTCACCATCGGCCGCGTGGCCATCCTCACCCAGGCGCTGAATGGCCGGGCGGCCTGTCATTACTGCGGCCCCTGCATTCGCGGCTGCTCGACAGGCTCGTACTTCAGCAGCCAGGCTTCGACCCTGCCGGCAGCCGCCGCCACGGGAAACCTCACGCTGCGGCCGTATAGCGTCGTCCATAGCATCATCTTCGATCCAGAAACCGGCAAGGCGGCCGGCGTGCGGGTCATCGACGCCGAAACCCGCGAGGCCATCGAATACCGGGCGAAGGTGGTATTCCTCTGCGCCTCCACCCTCGCGAGTACGCAGATCCTGCTTAACTCGGCCGAGACCCGTTTCCCGAACGGACTCGCTAATTCCAGCGGTGTCCTGGGGCAGAATCTGATGGACCACCATTTCCAGGTGGGGGCTTCCGCCATCGCGGAGGGATTCGAGGACCGCTATCACTACGGCAACCGTCCTAATGGGTTCTATATCCCGCGTTTCAGGAATATCGATGCCGCCACCCGGCGGCAAGACTATATCCGTGGGTTTGGATATCAAGGGTCGGCCGGCCGCATGAACTGGGGCCGCGGGGCGCAACGACCGGGATTCGGCGCCGAGCTAAAACAGGCGCTTCGCGAGCCGGGGCCGTGGCGAGTGAACATGACGGCCTTCGGGGAATGCCTCCCGCGGACCGAAAATGCCGTCACCCTGGATCCTACCGCGACGGATATATACGGCATCCCCGCCCTGCGCATCCGGTGCACCTGGGGTGATAATGAAAAGGCGATGCGCGCCGATATGGGCGCCAGTGCCGCCGAGATGCTCAATGCCGCCGGCTTCGCGAATGTCTCCATCTACGATAATTACGTGGAAGGCACGACGAACGCCGCCCCCGGCCTTGGCATCCATGAAATGGGCACCGCCCGGATGGGGCGCGACCCTCGAACCTCGGTCCTTAATGCCTTCAACCAGGCCCACGATGTCCCTAATCTCTACGTAACTGACGGATCGTGCATGACCTCCTCCGGCTGCCAGAACCCGTCCATCACCTACATGGCCCTCACCGCCCGCGCCGTCGATCATGCGGTCAAGGCATTGCAAGGATGATACAAGGCACCTTAACCCTTTAATCCTATAATTTTTAACCACTTTCATGGATAGACGCGCTTTTATTCAACATACCGGCGTTGCCGCACTCGCTGGCTTCGCGCTTCGGTGCGCCGGCGAGACGCCCGCACCCCCTACCGAATCCGCTGCCCTGATAGGGAAGGTCCGGCCCCAATTGGCTACGGTAGGGCTGCAGTTATACACGCTGCGCTCGATCATGGGCGACGACTTTACGGGCCCCATCCGACAGGCCGCCGAAATTGGCTACAAAGAGTTCGAGTTCGCCGGCTACGGCAACCTCACCCCGCAAGAGGTCCGCGCCCTGCTCGATGAGCTGGGCGTGACCGCTCCGTCGACCCACGTTAGCGCCCAGCAACTCCGCGAAGACCTCCCCGGCCTCATCGAACGCTCGGCCATCATCGGGCATAAATACCTCATCTGTCCGCACCCCGGCGAGCTTCCGTTTAAGACGGTGGACGACTACAAGGCGATGGCCGCGAAATTCAACGAATGGGGCGCCGTGACGATGGCCAACGGCATCCAGTTTGGCTACCACAACCACTCGTTCGAGTTCGAAGCCATCGATGGCGTGCTGCCGATGGACATCCTGATCCAGGAGACGGACCCGAACCTCGTCGCCATCGAGCTCGATTTATGCTGGGCGGTCAACGCCGGCACGGATCCAGTGGCGTATTTCGATAAATTCCCGGGCCGCTTCCACCTCTGCCACGTGAAAGACCTGGACGCCGCCGGCGAACTGGCTGACGTCGGGGCTGGCACGATCGATTTTGCAGCGATATTCGACAAGGCACAGACGGCGGGCCTTCGGCACTATGTCGTTGAACATGACCGCCCTACCGAGCCGATCACCAGCATTCGGAACAGCTTCAACTACCTGACCGGGGCCTGATCTGCCGTCGATCGTACGAATGCCCGAAGGTCTGGTCGCTCCGCAAGGAGGGCCAGACCTTCGTCTTTTGTAAGTACCGTCAACGCCGTTGCGTAACTGTCGGCCGTCATCCCATCCGGCGCGATGACGGTGGCCAGGGCGCGGCTCGTGAGCGCCATCCCCGTTCGCGGGTCGAGGACGTGGGAGTAGCGGACGCCGTCTACGTCCATGTACTGCTTGGTGTCGCCCGAGGTGGCGACGGCGGCGAACGTGAGCGCCGAGGCTGCCGCGGCCAGGTCTGGCGGAGCGTTCGGGATGGCGATCTGCCAGCCGGCGCGCCCCGGCGGGGCCCCCGAGACCAGAAGGTCGCCGCCGGCCTCAATCAGCGCGCTGTGGATCCCGCGACGCGTTAATTCCACCATGGCCTCGTCCAGGATGTACCCCTTGGCGATGCCCCCGAGGTCGATTGCCATGCCGGCGAGAGCCAGGCGGACCGTTAACTCAGCAGCGTCGAGCTGGACAGCCGTCCAGCCAACCCGGGCGCGGGCCAGCGCCAGATCGGTGCTGTCCGGCAGGGCGCCCGAGCGCCGCGCGTCGCGCCACAGGGCGACGAACGGGCCGGCGGTGACGTCAAACGCGCCGTCCGTCCGCCGCGCCAGGTCGGTCGCTGCCGCCAGTACCCGAAACAGCTCCGGACTCACCGGCGCCGGGCGCTCATGGGCCGTCTCCGAGAGCCGGCGAATTTCACTGTGGGCCCGGTAGTCGCTGAAGACGTCTTCGAGCATGGCCATGCGGTCGTACGCGGCGCGTGCAGCCCCGCGAGCATCCGCCTCTTTTCGCGCATAGAGAACGATTCGGACTTGTACACCTAGATGGAGTTGCCTATACTCATAGGGCTCAGCCGGCGACGCCGGCGGAGCGCCACACGAGATCTGCAGCCCTATAATCGATACCGCCATGAATGCCGGCAATTGGCAGCGCATCGCGCGCCGGATGGCCTGAAATGGCGGATAGGAGAAAACCATGATGGGGAGGTTCGGCCCTACGTCCGTCGCGCGCGCGTCGCTGGGCGCGTTTGTGCTGCTCGGGCTTATCGCCGGGTGGGGATTCGATACCCGAGACCGTCCGATCGTTACCGCGTCCGACCCGGTGCGGGATTCGATTCCCGGTACCCTCGTTTCCTTCGAGATGATCCCCGTTCCCGGGGGGACAGTGACCATTCACACCGACAGCGGCGCCGTTGACGTTGAGGTCGCGCCGTTTCTGATCGGCCAGACGGAGATCACCTGGAACGAGTACGATGTGTTCGCCTACCGGCTGGACCTGCCGCCGGAGCGACGGACAGATCATGAGGATGCGACCTCGCGCCCGAGCCGGCCCTATGCTCCACCGGATTACGGCTTCGGGCACGACGGCTATGCCGCCATCTGTATTACCTACCGCGCCGCGCAGGGTTACGCCGCCTGGCTCTCTGAAAAAACCGGCAAGACGTATCGGTTGCCCACCGAAGCCGAGTGGCAGTGGGCCAGCCAGGCCGCCGCACCGTCCAGCCCCGCCCTGAGCGCGGAAGCGCTTGCTGAAGTCGCCTGGTTCGCCGGCAACGCCGGCGATAAAACCCAGGCCGTGGCCACCAAAGCGCCCAACGGCCTCGGCCTATTCGATACGCTCGGCAACGTGGCCGAGTGGATCACCGGACACGACGGCAAGCCGGTCACGGCCGGCGGTTCGTTCCAGGACGAAGTCGATGCCGTACAGATCCACGCCCGGGCCAAACAGGCGCGGCCATGGAATCAAACCGACCCTCAGATACCCAAAAGCAAGTGGTGGTTGTCCGACGGATACTTCGTCGGCTTCCGGCTCGTACGCGAGCCATGATGGCTGCCACACCGCACAACGAAACCAGAAGGTGTAAACGATGAGTAGCTTCAACGACCCGCGCTTCTCCCTATCACGCCGGCAATTCGTCCAGACCACGGCGGCCGCCACGGCCGGCCTCATGGCGTCCGGCAATTTTGCGTTCGCCCGGGGCGCGGATGCCATCCGCGTGGGCGTCATCGGCTGCGGAGGGCGCGGCACGGGTGCGGCGGTACAGGCCCTGAGCTCGGGCCAGAACGTACAGCTCGTCGCGATGTGTGATGCGTTCCAGGATCGTCTCGACATGAGCCTGATGAGCATCATGGAAGAAGTGGAGGACAAGACCCGTATCGCGGTGCCCGAAGATGCGCGCTTCGTCGGATTCGACGGGTATAAAGAGGTGATCAAGCGGAGCGATGTGATCATCCTGACCACCCCTCCCGGCTTCCGCCCGATACACTTTGCCGCAGCCGTCGAAGCCGGCAAACACGTGTTCATGGAAAAACCCGTCGCCACCGATGCGCCGGGTATCCGCAGCGTGCTGGCCTCGGCCGAAATCGCGAAGCAGAAAAAACTCAACGTGGTCGTCGGTCTCCAGCGCCATTACCAGCACGTGTACCGGGAGTGGGTGCAGCGCATTCACGACGGCGCCATCGGAGACATCACCTCGTCGCGCGTGTACTGGAACAGCGATGGGGTATGGGTGCGACCGCGCGAGGCCGGCCAGACCGAGATGGAGTACCAGATGCGCAACTGGTATTACTTCAACTGGTTGTGTGGCGACCACATCAACGAGCAACACATCCACAATATCGACGTCGGCAACTGGGTCAAGAAAGGATATCCCGTACGCGCCCAGGGCATGGGCGGCCGGCAGGTCCGCAACGGCAAAGAGTTCGGGGAGATCTTCGACCACCACTTCGTCGAATACGAATATGCCGACGGCAGCCGGATGTACAGCCAGTGCCGGCACATCGAAGGGACGATGAGCCGCGTCACCGAGGCGTTTCAGGGCACCAGCGGCTCCGCGCCGCAACCCGGTCTGCTCCTCACGTCGAGCGGCCACTCGATCTGGTCCTACGACGATAAAAACGACCCGAACCCGTACCAGGTAGAGCACGACGAACTCTTCGCGGCCATCGCCGCCGGCGAGTGTAAGTTCGCCGATGCTGAAAACGGCGCCTACAGCACGATGACCTCCATCCTGGGCCGTATGGCCACCTATTCGGGCCAGGTGATCGAATGGAACGACGCGCTGAACTCGAACCTCAGCCTCATGCCGAAGAAATTCGCCTGGGACGCCCCACCGCCCGTCCTTCCCGATGAATACGGGTTCTACCCGGTCGCCGTGCCGGGCAAAACGGTCGTCCTGTAAAACATAAAACGTTTGCACGTTGAACGTTGGATCGTTGTTCGATGAAACGGTTCGCGTTCAACGTGCAAACTCCCCATCGCTACTCGCTACTCGCTAATCGTTTAATCGCTAATCTCGAATCCCGAATGGATCGTCGCAATTTCGTCAAAACCGGCCTCGCCGCCGGCACCGCCGCGTTTGGCGCCCCCGCCTTCAACCGGCTGACCAACCCCTCGGCTGCGGCTTTCAAGCTGCATTACGCCCCGCATTTCGGCATGTTCGAGCAGCACGCCGGCAAAGACCTGGTCGACCAGGTGAAGTTCATGGCCGATGCGGGATTCACGGCCATGGAGGACAACGGGATGAAGGGCCGGTCCGTGGCGGACCAGGAGCGCATCGCCGCCGAAATGGGCCGGCGGGGGATGATGATGGGCGTGTTCGTTGCCCACAAAATCTACTGGACCGAACCGAACCTGGCCAGCGGCAAGGCGGACCTCCGCGACGAGTTTCTTGCGGATATCCGAAGCTCGGTCGATGTCGCCAAACGCGTGAATGCAAAGTGGATGACGGTGGTCCCGGGGTTTGTCGACCTGCGCCTGGAGATGGCGTACCAGACGGCGCATGTCGTCGAGTCGCTCAAACAGGCGAGCGCGATCCTGGAGCCTCACGGCCTCACCATGGTCCTAGAGCCCCTGAATTTCTATAACCACCCGGGGCTGTTTCTGACAAAGGTGCCGCAGGCGTACGAGATCTGCAAAGCGGTTGGTAGCCCGGCCTGTAAGATCCTGGACGACCTGTACCACCAGCAGATCCAGGAGGGCAACCTGATTCCTAACATCGACCTCGCCTGGGACGAGATCGCCTATTTCCAGATCGGCGACAACCCCGGCCGCAACGAGCCCACGACAGGGGAGATCAACTACAAGAATATCTTCAAACACATCCACGGCAAAGGCTTCACCGGCATCCTCGGCATGGAACACGGCAACGCCGCCCCCGGCAAAGAAGGCGAATCCGCCCTGATCCAGGCGTATCAAGAAGTGGATGGGTTTTAGGTTGCAGGTTCTCAAGTTGCAGGTTACAGGTTTCTTATATGTGAACCTGGTGCCATAACTCAATCACGCGCAACCTTCCAACCTGCCTACCTCCAACCTGCCAACCTGCCAACCTGCAACCAACATGTCTCTCGGTAGAAAAATTCGATACGGAATGGTGGGCGGCGGCCCGGGCGCGTTTATCGGCGCGGTGCATCGCAAGGCCGCGGCGCTGGACGGTGAGATTGAACTGGTGGCCGGCGCTTTCTCGTCGTCGCCCGAGAAATCGGCCCAGCAGGGCCGTGAGCTCTACCTCGACCCCGCGCGTGTCTACGGTTCCTACAAAGAAATGGCGGATCGGGAGAGTAAGCTGCCGCTCGGCGAACGGATCGACTTCGTCTCCATCGACACCCCGAATAACTCGCATTATGAGATCGCGAAGACGTTCATCGAAGCCGGCTTCCATGTCGTGTGCGACAAGCCAATGACGATGACCGTTCAGGAGGCAGAGGACCTCTGCCGGCTCGTCAAGAAGTACGACGCCGTATTCACCCTCACCCATAATTACACCGGCTACCCGATGGTGAAAGAGGCGCGGCACCTCATCCGCGCCGGCAAACTGGGCACCCTCCGTAAGGTGGTCGTGGAGTACCCCCAGGGCTGGCTCGCGACCTTCCTGGAAGGCGATGGCGCCAAACAGGCGGTGTGGCGGACGGACCCCAAGCAGGCCGGCGTCTCCTCGGCCATCGGAGACATCGGCTCCCATGCTGAAAACCTCGCACGGTATATCACGGGGCTGGAGATCGAACGCATCTGCGCCGACCTCACCACGTTCGTCCCGGGCCGGAAACTCGAGGACGACGCCAACATGCTGGTGCACTACAAAGGCGGCGCCCGCGCCGTGTTGTATTGCTCACAGGTGTCCGTGGGCGAGGAGAACAACCTCAAGATCCGCGTCTACGGTACGGAGGCCTCCATCGAATGGCACCAGGAGCATCCGAATTACCTGTATTTCCGCCCGGCTAGTGGTCCGGAAGAGGTGCTCAAGCGCGGCAACGGCTACCTGAGCGATGCCGCTAAGCACCACAGCCGGCTCCCCTCCGGCCACCCGGAGGCGTTCCTTGAGGCCTTCGCCAACATCTACGTCAACGCGGCTCGTACGATCGCCGCGAAGTTGGCCGGCGTCAAGCCGGGCCCGTTCGACACCGACTTCCCCACCGTCCAGGACGGCGCCGTTGGCGTCCACTTCATCCATAAAGCCGTCGAAAGCGGCCAGAAAAAAGGATGGGTCGATGCCGGCTACACCCCGCCCACATGATCAACGCCCATTTGCTGAATCACCAATCGCTTAATCGCTAATCGCTTAATCGCTAATCGCTAATCGCTTAATCGCTAATCGCTTAATCGCTAATCGCTTAATCGCTAATCGCTTAATCGCTAATCGCTTAATCGCTAATCGCTTAATCGCTAATCGCCTAATCGCTAATCGCTTAATCGCTAATCGCTTAATCGCTAATCGCTAACCCCATGTCCCGCCCAGTAACCCTCTTCACCGGCCAGTGGGCCGACCTCCCGCTGGCAACCCTCGCCGAAAAAGCGGACGACTTCGGCTTCGACGGCCTCGAACTCGCCTGCTGGGGCGATCATTTCGATGTCCAGAAGGCGCTGTCGGACCCTACGTACTGCCAGAGCCGCCACGACATCCTGAAGAAAAACGACCTCGGGGTGTGGGCTATCAGTAATCACCTGGTTGGCCAGGCCGTGTGCGACCACATCGACATCCGGCACAAATCCATCCTCCCGCCGCACGTCTGGGGCGACGGTAACCCCGAAGGCGTCCGCCAGCGCGCGGCGAAGGAGATGATGGATACCGCCCGCGCCGCGGCCAAACTGGGTGTCAAGGTGGTCAACGGCTTTACCGGAAGCAGCATCTGGCATCTGCTGTACTCCTTCCCGCCGGTTTCGGCCGATATGATCGAGGCCGGCTTCAAGGACTTCGCCGACCGCTGGAATCCCATCCTCGATGTGTTCGACGAGGTAGGCGTCCGCTTCGCCCTCGAAGTCCACCCGACGGAGATCGCGTTCGACATCTCGTCCGCCCGCAAAGCCCTGAAGGCCATTGGCAACCGGCCGGCCTTCGGCTTTAACTACGATCCGAGCCACTTTGGGTACCAGGGCGTCGACTATATCGGGTTCATCGAGACGTTCGGCGACCGCATCTACCACACCCACATGAAAGATGTCTGGTGGTCCGACAAGCCTAAAGAAGCCGGCGTCTTCGGTGGCCACATCGAATTTGGTCATCGTGACAGGTTCTGGGATTTCCGCTCCATCGGCCGCGGCGCGATCGACTTCGAGGAGATCGTCCGCATGCTCAATCGTGTCGGATACACCGGGCCGCTCTCGATCGAATGGGAGGACTCCGGCATGGATCGTGAGCACGGCGCCGAGGAGGCCTGCTCGTTCGTCAAAGGCGTCGATTTCGCCCCCGCCCACGGCGCCTTCGATGCCGCTTTCGCCAAAAAATAACCGGTCGTACGGACACGACACCTCGTGTCCGGGCTGAAAAACCCGCACCTACGTGAAACCTCTCAACGTCATCAGCGCCGGCATGACCGTCCTTTTCGTCGTCTGGGCCTATTACCAGCTGGACGATGTGGATGGCGAGGCCGCGATCTGGGCCGCGGCGTATGGGGTCGCGGCCGTGATTAGTGCGCTGTTCGTATTCCGCAAAATCGCCCTTATGCCTGTCGCGATCGTGGCCGGGCTGTATCTCCTCTGGGCGCTTGTAAACATCCCGCGCATCGAACTGCAAAGCTCGCTGTTTGGCGCCGAGGTGTGGATGCAGAACGAGTTGCTTCGCGAGACGGGCGGATTGCTGATCATGGTCCTGTGGCTGGGTGTGCTCACGCTGCATCTATACCGTCGAGGCAGAGGGTGACGGCGACTTGGGCCGGCTGAACCTTCAGCGGAGGCAGACGTACTTCCTGGGCACGGTGCGCACCCCAGCGCATCGTGCCCTTTTTGATTCACCCCCCGTTTCGTCCGTCTGGCCCCCCACATGGTGCGGTATGCGCGACTGGCAGGTCCTCGTTTTATGCATGGCTATGAGCATCGGTGCCTCCCCGGTGCGCGCACAGCCGCATGTGCTCGGGCCGGAGGTAGTGATGGGGGGCCTCGAGGATCGTGGGCACGTACTCGCCGTCGCGTTGCACCCGGAATACTGGGCGGCGTACGACGTCGAACGTGGCAGTCTGTATCGGGTGTGGAAAGGATCGCTGGATGAGGAGAACGGTGCGTCCGGAGCCGCGGTGCGCGGGCAGGTGGTCCAGCGAGATACCGAGGGCGAGGCATGGCGGCTCCGCATCGCCGGCCGCGACACCACGACGACGTTTCGGTATCTCGGCTTTAGGAAGGAAACGGACCAAATCGTGCTCAGTTACGCGTTAGCGGTGGGAGATAGCGGACGGATCCTCGTCGACGAGACCCCGCGGCTGATCGTTTCCGAGGCCGGTCACCCCGAGTTGCGCCGGCGCTTTGTGGTGCACGACGCCCCGCCCGAGGTGGAGGTGCTCCACCGGGTCGAAATCGAACACGCCGCCGTGCAGGATGCCGTAGTATACGAAGGGATACTGTTCCGCACCGAAGGCCGACGCCACCGCCATGGCTGGGGCATCACCTACGATGTCGGGGGATGGGTCGTCCTATCGCCCGATGGGCGGGTTTCCGACGTGATTACACAGTACGGCCTTGACGTCCTGCGCCGTGTCGCCCGCGACGCCGAAGCACCGGCCCTAACACCGGAGGCTTTCCGTCGCCACCCGCCCGTGGCTCTGCGTACGATCGGCCATTCGCCCGCTCAGTCCGCTCCCTCGTCACCAGACTCGGCTGTCGCCGCGCCGTCGGGCACCCGGGACATTCCGGTCGAGGAGCACCAGAGCAACACACCTTGTTTTTGGGCCGGACCTCCGCCCTTCGACCATTCCGTGGCCACGGGAAACCCCACGCGAGGGGTGACCTGCGCCCCATCGGCAGAGCTTTAACGGTCGCCTCTCGCCTGCGTTACCCTTCTCGCTTTACCCTTTCGCGCGCCCGTGACGATACCGTATATTGTCGCCACACGTCCGTGCATTCGGTACGCGTCTTGCGGACGCATCGACATCTTCTCTTGCGCGCCCCCACTTCGGCGTCGTGGCATCCACCCCACAGGCCACTACCGTCGACGGCGCCGACATCGCTTTATCATCACCCATGATGCTTCGTACCCGCGCGCACGCACGCGCCGGTCTGATCGGAAACCCGTCGGATGGGTATTTCGGGAAGACGATTTCGTTCATCGTCCGCAACTTCGGCGCTGAAATCACCTGTTATGAGTCACCCCGCGTGGTCATCATGCCGGGGCCGCGCGATCATCTGACCTTCCAGAGCCGTGAGGCGCTGGTGTCGGACGTGCGGCTAAACGGTTATTACGGAGGGATCCGGCTGATCAAGGCGACGATCAAAGCGTTCAGCGATTCCTGCGACGAGCGGGGCATCGTGCTGGACCGCCGTAACTTTACGATCGAATACCAGACGAACATTCCGGTTCGTGTGGGTCTCGCCGGCTCGAGCGCCATCATCACCGCCACGATGCGTGCGTTGATGACGTTTTACGGGGTCGAGATCGATCTGCCCCTGCTGCCCAACCTCATCTTGCGTGTCGAAACCGAAGAACTCGGCATCGGGGCCGGCCTGCAGGACCGCGTGATCCAGGTCTACGAAAACGCCGTCTACATGGATTTCGACCGCGAGCTGATCGCGCAGCAGGGGTACGGGCACTACGAATATGTCGATCTGGCCAGCCTCCCCCCGCTTTTCATCGCCTACCACGACAACCTGTCCGAGGGCACCGAGATCACCCACAACGATTTGCGAAGCCGGTTCAACCGGGGCGACCGGGCGGTGGTGGAGGGAATGAAGACGTTCGCCGGCTTCGCCGAAGAGGCGCGCCAGCTGATCGCCA
Source organism: Rhodothermales bacterium (assembly GCA_034439735.1). Lineage (NCBI taxonomy): Bacteria > Pseudomonadati > Rhodothermota > Rhodothermia > Rhodothermales > Rhodothermales bacterium. The sequence goes on from JAWXAX010000122.1 coordinate 16,805, forward strand.
CGGGGCGAGGCCGCGAAATTGGTCCGCTGATGGACGCCAACTTCGATCTTCGCGAGCGGCTCGTCCGGATCAGCGAAGGCAACATCCGACTCATTCAAACGGGCCGCCGCCTCGGCGCCCACACGAAGTTCGCCGGCTCGGGCGGCGCCATCGTTGGCGCGTACGACGGCGACCCCGAACGGCTGGAGCGGCTTCGCGCCGCCTATGAAGCCTTCGGCGCCCGCCTGATTCAACCCATCATCGAACCCATCCTACACGAGGTCCACGCATGAGCGCGAAACAGGTAAGAAAAGCCATCATCCCAGCGGCCGGTATGGGCACGCGGTTTCTGCCGGCGACCAAGTCGATGCCCAAGGAGATGCTCCCGATCATCGACAAGCCTGTCCTCCAGTTTGTCATCGAGGAAGCCATCGCCAGTGGCATCACGGACATCCTGATCGTCACCGGGCGCGGCAAGCGGGCCATCGAGAACCACTTTGACTATGCGCCGGAGCTCGAGGCCTTCCTCGTGCAGGCGGACAAGCGTGAGCTGCTCGGTCAGATCCGAGACATCGGCGAGCAAGCCTCCATCTTCTACATCCGACAGAAAGTCCAGCGCGGCCTCGGAGACGCCATCCGTCTCGGCCGCGACCACATGGGCGACGAGCCGTTCGCCGTCCTGCTGGGCGATACGATCATTCACCCGATCGATGACGAGCGGCCCGGGTTGCGTCAGCTGCTGGACATATACGAAGAAAAACAGGCGAGTGTCGTGGCCGTGCAGAAGGTGCCCCACGAGTGGGTGAGCCGCTACGGCATCGTCGCCGGCCGCGCCGAACCGGACAACCACGAACTCGTCCGCCTGGACCACCTGGTCGAGAAGCCGGCCGCCGGTAAGGCGCCGAGCAACCTCGCCATCGCCGGCCGTTACGTCTTCACCCCCGAGATATTCGACTGCCTCGATGAAACGACCGAAGGCCACGGCGGTGAAATCCAGCTCACCGACGCGATGAATCTGCTGGCCCAGCGCGAGCCGATGTTTGCGCTCGACTGGCATGCGAAACGGTATGACATCGGCAATCGGGTGGAGTACGCGAAGTGTTTTCTCGACTATGCCCTGCGCCGTGAGGATACCCGCGACGCGATCCTCGAACATCTGATCAAACTGCTATCGCTTCGTCAAGAGGCGGCCTGAAAACGTGGCAACGGACTCGCTGGATGCATTTTTCGCTGTTGGCGATCGGGTTTCGATCCCCGGCCTGTACGAGGACCTGGACCGCCGCCGGCGGCTGCTTTCGACCTCCGCCCGGGCCGTGGAGCGCAGCCGCGCTGTCGTGGAACGAGCGCTCGCGGCCGGCGAGGTGCACTACGGGATCAACACCGGGTTCGGCTATCTCAAAAACAAGCGCATCCCTCCCGAACAGATCGAAACGTTACAGCAGAATCTGATTCTGAGCCATGCGGTCGGGGTAGGGGACTGGATTCCGCGGCCCATCTGCCGGCTGATGTTGCTGCTCAAGATCCACGCGTTGGGACTGGGGTATTCGGGTGTCTCGCCGGGGACCTTCGCACGGTTGCTGTTGCTGGCGGAGCGGGACCTCATCCCGGCGGTGCCGCAACAGGGCAGCCTTGGCGCTTCCGGGGACCTCGCGCCGCTCGCGCATCTGTCGTTGCCTCTGTTGGGGTACGGATATTTCTGGGATGAGGCCGGCGCCGGCGTGACGCCCACCGAAGAGGTTTATGCCCGTGAAGGTCTGGCCCCGATTGCACTCAAGGCCAAGGATGGGCTCGCGCTCATCAACGGCACCCAGATGATGGGCGCCTATGGCGCGTTTATTCTCCATCGAGCCGTTCACGCCGTAAAAGTGGCCGACATTCTGGCCGCCATGAGCCTCGAAGCGCTCCAGGGCAGTCTCACCCCATTCGATCCGCGCATCCAGGCCCTCCGCCCCCATCGCGGGCAGCGTGAGGTGGCGGACAACGTCCGTGCCCTGCTGGCCGAGAGCCAGATTTTAGCGTCCCACCGCGATTGTGGCAAGGTGCAGGATCCCTACAGCCTCCGTTGCGTCCCACAGGTACATGGCGCCAGCCGGGACAGCCTGCGGCATGCCGTCTCCGTCGTCGAGACCGAGATCAACAGCGTGACCGATAATCCGTTGGTGTTTGAAAATGGGGATATTCTGAGCGGGGGCAATTTCCACGGCGAGCCGCTGGCTCTGGTGTACGATTTTGCGGCGATGGCCCTGGCCGAGCTGGCGAGTATTTCCGAACGACGCACCTACCTGCTGCTCGAGGGGCATGACGGCCTGCCGGCGTTGTTGATGAAAGAGACCGGCATTAACTCCGGCTTCATGATTCCCCAGTACACGGCCGCGGCGCTGGTCTCGGAAAACAAGGTCCTGTGCCACCCGGCATCCGTCGACTCCATCCCCACCTCGCTCGGGCAGGAAGATCATGTGAGTATGGGGAGCGTAGGGGCCCTCAAGTTGCTGCGGGTACTACATAACGTAGAGCATGTGTTCGCCATCGAAGCCTTCACCGTGGCGCAGGCACTCGATTTTCGGCATCCACTCCGGCCGGGTCGTGGCGTCGAAGAGGCCCACGGCTACATTCGCGATCGCGTGCCGCATGGCGAAAAAGATTATTATTTCAAGAACGACTTAAACGCCTGCACCGAGATTGTGCGGAGCCCGGACTTTGTTTCGATGGTAGAAACAGCAACCGGAGCGCTTGTAGGTCTGCCGGCGTAACCCACCCCGGTGACTGTCTGAGCAGCGCGGAACGATTTGTGACTCGCACGTCCACGCTACCTTCCGCTAAACTTTTCCCTGGGGCTCGCCTCCAGCGTCCGATGAACTTCTCGCCCTCGATCATACGTCGTCTCTCACGCCGCCCTATGGCCACATCCGCACTGTTGGCCCTGTTTGTGGTCACCGGCGCCTTCAGCTTGCTAGTGCCAGGACCGCTGGTCTGGCGCGAAGTGGATCAGACGAACACACCGGATGCCCGGCACGAAAATGCCTTTATCGAAGTAGGGGGTAAGTTTTACCTGCTCGGCGGCCGGAGTACACGCCGCGTGGAGATCTACGATCCGTCGGACAGCACCTGGACCAACGGGGCGTTCCCACCCTTGTCCATCTCGCTCCATCACTTCCAGGCCGTCGCGATCGGAACCACGATCTACGTGGTCGGCGCCTATACCGAATCGTACCCGGACGAAGTGACGGTGCCGAATATCTATACCTATAACACGACGAACAATACGTGGTCGACCGGGTCTGCGATTCCGACGGAGTTTCAGCGCGGCTCCGCGGCAGCGGTTGTGTATAACGGTAATATCTATCTGGTCGGGGGCAGCGTCGGCGGTCACGGCGGGTCGGCCGTCCGGAAGAAGGACTTTTCGATGTACAATCCCAACACGAACACCTGGACGGCGCTGACCCAGGCGCCGCGTGCACGCGATCACTTTCACGCCACGGTACACGGGCACAAGCTGTATGTCGCCGGCGGGCGCGACGGCTCCAACCCGGACAACATCGCTCCGGTCGACGTCTACAACTTCAACAGCGGGTTCTGGTCGACGCTCAGCAACAACATTCCCACGCCCAGGGGCGGCACGACGTCGGTTACGCTGGGAGACTATGTGCTCGTCATCGGCGGCGAAACGTCGCAGCAGCTCGCGCATGACGAGGTCGAGGCCCTCAATGTGCTGACGGGCGACTGGTTGGAACTGAATCCGCTGGTCACGGGCCGGCATGGGATGCAGGCGATCGTGTATGGCGACGACCTTTTTGTCGTCGCCGGCTCCGGGGAGAAAGGGGGCGGTCCGGAATTGACCTCGCTCGAAACCTATGAAACGAGCGGCGAGACGACGCTTCCGGTAGAACTGGCGCCCGGCTTCGAGGCCGTGGTGGATGGAGGGTCCATACACCTCCACTGGGAGACGCTGTCGGAAACCAACAACGCCGGCTTCGAGGTTCAGCAAGACGTTGATGGCCGTTTCGAGACCCTGGGCTTTGTGCCGGGATTTGGGACGACCACCATTCACCAGAAATACACGTACACCGTCAACCACGCCACGCCGGGACGGCATCGATTCCGCCTCAGACAGGTCGATTTCGACGGGGCGTTTGTCCTCAGCCCGGTCGCGCACGCCCTGATCGATCTCTTGGGTAGCCACTACCTCGGCGAGGTCTACCCGAACCCGTTTAATCCAGAGGCGCGCTTTGTGCTCACCGTTCCGCGCGAGCAGCAGGTGAAAATCGAGATTTATGATCTGCTCGGGCGCCAGCAAAAGACCCTGTTTGATGGGATGATCCTGGCCCAGGAGCCGACGTCGTTTACGATTCAGAGCGATGGCCTGGCCGGCGGAAGGTACCTCCTACGCGTCGTCGGCGAAAGCTTCACGGACAGCCAGGTCATCACGCTGCTGAAATAGAGGTGAACGTTTTGTACGTTTAACGTCGAACGTCACCATCAGCCGCTGCCCATGCCCACCGTTACCCCTGCCTCATCCGTTTCGACTTCGCCGCGTCAAATTCTCGTCCGCGTGGGCCTGCCGCTCTTGTTCATGGGTATCGCGGTAGCGGTTCTGGTGAGCAGTACCCGGCCGGCCGCGCCGTTTGTGCTTGCCTTTGACGGGCCCGTGGCGCCCCCGGCAGGGGTTACCCAACCTGCCGGCATGGTCTACATCCCCGGGGGGCGGACGCAGATCGGATCACAAAAGGGCCTCCCGATGGAAATGCCGGTTTTCGAAACAGAGATCGGACCCTTCTTTATGGACGAGCACCCGGTCACCGTCGCCCAATTCCGTGCGTTTGTCGATTCGACGGGGTACGTGACGCAGGCGGAGGCCTTTGGCGATGCGGCGGTGCTGAACATGGAAACGTACGAGTGGGTCCTGCTATCCGGCGCCACGTGGGAGTACCCGCAAGGTCCCGGTGGGCCCGTGGCGGCGGATGACCACCCGGTGACGCAGGTCTCCTGGAACGATGCCGCTGCCTACGCGCGCTGGGCCGGGCGCCGGCTGCCGACCGAGTTCGAGTGGGAGCACGCGGCCCGTGGGGCCACTTCGGCGCCGCACGAGTATGCCTGGGGCAATGCCCTCTTCGCCGATGGGAAGCCGCGCGCCAATACCTGGGAGGGCGAGTTTCCGTTTAATAATTCGGGGGAAGATGGATTCCTCTTCACATCGCCCGTCGGCGCTTATGGCAAAACGCCGCTGGGGCTGACCGACATGGGCGGCAACGTGTGGGAGTGGACGGATAGCTGGTACCGCTCCTATGCCGACCGCGATGCGCCGTTCGAGGCCGACGAACACAGCGAACGTGTCCAGCGCGGTGGGTCGTTCCTATGCAACGACGGCTACTGCCACGGCTACCGGGTGTCGGCGCGCAGCCACTCGACCCCGGAGTCATCGCTGTTTCACGTCGGCTTCCGCACCGTGATGGACCTACCCGGCTGAGGCGTCAGGGAGCCGGCGAATTCCAGATCGAGCGGAGTCTCCACACATCCAGCGACTCGATCGTAGCCGTGCCGCCTTCACTTGTGAACCGAACGCCCTGGCTCGAGGCGCGCGGGAACACACGGTCCGACAGCACCGCCAATCCGTCGTCGGCAAACACCTCCACCGAGGACCAGTCGACAAACACATGCAGCCGGACGCGTCCGTCCGGGGCCGCCAGAGGTGCGGCGTGGCGGGCGAGGAAGGCCTCATGGAAATCGCCTACACCGGAGGCCGACCGATCGATGTACACCTCGCCTTCGACGGCGTCGTACCCCACGATGGTGCGTTCGGTCTCGCCGGCCAGCACGGCAAGTTCGACGCGCGGCGCCCCGTTTAGGACAACATCCACCAGTATCTCCAGCTGGTTGTCGCGGATGTTCAGATCAGTCGCGTCGTCGAAGTCGAGGGATGAAACCGATTGATGCGCTTCGCGAAGCGTTTGCAGTTCGCGGACGGGCTGCTGGACGAGGCGGATGCCCTCGGGCGAAGCGCGGAGGCCGAGCGTCCGAGGGAGCGATTGCGAACTGCGCCAGGGCGAAGTCGGGATGTCCTGCGCGTACTGCCAGTTGTTGAGCCAGCCGAGCAGGATGCGCCGGCCATCGGAGGCCGGCATGTCCGACCATGTGACGCCGGCGTAGAAGTCGGCCCCATGGTCCACCCACAGGGTCTGCTCCGGCGGGTTGTCGTTCAGGAACGTACGCCCGTCGAACGAGCCGACGAAATACTGTCCGCCGGACCCGCCCGCGGCGGCTTTGGACCCGATATTGACGATGAGCACCCAGCGCGATTCGCCGCTGCCTTCGACGGGCAGCAAGAAGATATCCGGGCATTCCCAGATGCCTTCGGTCTCGCCGGCCGGTCCAAATTCGCTCAGAAACGTCCAACTCTTGAGATCTGGCGAGCCGTAGAAGTGCACTTTGCGCTCGGTTGAGAGCGATACGACCATGATCCACTGGCCAGATTCCTCGTGCCAGATCACCTTCGGATCCCGGAAATCCTTCATACCGAGGTCAAGCACCGGGTTGCCGGCGTATTTCGTCCACGTCCGGCCTCGGTCCACGCTGTAGGCGAGGTTCTGGTTTTGTAGCGTGTCCGTGTGGCCCGTGTAGATGGCTACCAGCGGCGTTTCGCCAGGGCCGGCGAATCCCGCCGTATTTGCGGCATCGACGACGGCGCTGCCGGAGAAAATCATGACCCCATCATCTTCCTCCAGCGCGACGGGCAGGTGCTCCCAGTGCACGAGGTCCGGGCTTATGGCGTGCCCCCAGCTCATGTGTCCCCAGCGGTCGCCAAAAGGATTGTACTGATAAAAGAGGTGATATTCGCCGTCGTGGTACACCAGCCCGTTCGGGTCGTTCATCCAGTTGCGTTCGGGCGAAAAGTGGTACTGGAGGCGATACGGCTCGCTGTAGGTCGTGGGCCGGGTGGTGCAACCGCTCGAAAGGAAACAGGTTAAGAGCACTATGGCAAGGCGGGAGATCATACGATACTGGGACGGAGAGGATCAGAGGGATGGTCGAACGCACGATAATCCTGGCACTCAAAATACAACGCAGGATGCGATATGCGTAATAGATTGATGGTGATTCTGCTGATGCTGGGAATCGGTCACGCGACGGCCGCGCAGCCTTACCGCGTAGCGGCCGTGATCGATGGCGATCGGCTGGTGCTAGACGATGGTCGGCGGATCCGGCTCGCCGGCGTAGATGCGCCTGAACGCCATGTCTCCGCCAAGCTCTCACAAGATGCCATCGCCTCCGGTCACGACGCCCCCCAGGAAGCACGGCTCGGGGAGATCTCGGCGGCCTACCTGGCTGCACTTGTGCGGGGAAATCTGTTGACAGTCGAGGTGATCGGCGATCCCGTCGTCGAGGTTGAAGGTGCGGAGCCGGCCTATCAGCCGGCGGTGGTGTACCTCGCCGATGAACGGGGCAACAGCCAGTACGAACTCAACGCTCGCCTCCTCGCCGACGGCTACGCACGCATCGCGATCGACGATGCCGTGGATGGGCTTAAGGAGTACATAGGCCTCTATCGCGAGGCACGCGCCAGAGGTCTGGGGCTGTGGGCGCCTGAGTCCATCGTTACGCCGCGCCCTGAGCTCGTCGGACCCGACACCCTCCCGTCCAATGAATCCGATCCCGGCGAATCCGTCTGCACCACGCATACCGCCTGCCGCTGGGTTACCGCCGATACCACCGGCGCCGGCCCGGGCGTATGGCAATCCACTCCGGGCATGCAATGCCCCTGTGCGCGGCCGAAGTTTTAAATTGAGGACGGATATAACGTTAAAAAGCGCAAAACGAGTCATCGTTTAGCGCTTTAACGTCGCAGGGGGAAGTGCCGGACGGAGGCCATACCCACCATGTAGGCCTCCGTCCTCCTTGGAAGTGCAATTAAGCAATTTGCAAAACGCGTGCCCGTACATCGTGGGCGTTAAAATAATTTTACGGTTGATGCTTCGGCCCGGCATGCGTACCGCCAATAGGGTTTTTTGGTGGAAATCGGGCGGATTCTGAGCGGGAACGGGGAGGAAATGGGGAGTGACGAGTGAACGGCACATCACGCGATTCGGGGAATCAATCGGAGCGACGCCAGAAAACGTCTACCCGGGAGGAGGCACAAGCGTAAGTGAGACAGAGCCTGGCACTCGAAATGATATTGTGCGTTGAGACGCGCAACCACTTCGGCGTTGGAGAAGCGCCTTGCGTGGTTAATCCTGGCCGGCCCGGTCGGCCTCGGCGGGTGCGGACTCGTCCTCGCCCATCGACACTTCAAGCGCCTTAAGGTAGGCGGCGAGCAGGGCGTAAGCCGGGAATCGGGCGGTTTCGCTGATATACCGTTCGGCGATTTTTACGCCGGCGCGATACACGCCCTTTGAGGAGTAGAGAACGGACCACAACCAGTTGCGGGACTCGATCGTTTTCTGGATGACCGCCTGGAGCAACGCATGGTCCTCCTGCGTGGCGTTTCGATACTCGATATGGGCCCGGCCGGAGTCAAATACGATCGTGTACCACGGCTCCTCGAAATCGTGCTCTTCGGTGTACTGGCAGCGGTTCGGCTCCAGCTGCGCCCAGCGGTCGAGGAGGTGTTCCAGCTTCATGACGGTTAGAATACCGGCAGGTCATTCTGAGGCCGGGCATCCCGCCTCGTCATCGCGAGCCGGTACGCTCCAGCCGGGGAGGAGGGGGGACGGAGATGGAATCCGATCTACAGCATACTTCCTTCGTCACGGCCGGCCCCTGGAGCAGGAAAAAAAGAAAAAACCGGCGCCGATAATCATACGATCGGATCCGGAAGGGCGAGGAGCGGGCAGCGGGCGCCGTGTGGGTACTACCCAGGCAAAAGCCCGCGATCTTACGGGACCGCGGGCCATGTGCTCGGACACTCAATCAAACTCGAGGATGCACTAAAGTAGGTAGGCGTCCGGCGGAATGTGTGGTCGAAGTGTGCCGGTTTCGTAGTGAAAGCTTAACGAATCAGCGCGTTACCGATTGCTGGACTTCCTGCTGAGCCGCGAGTACGATAAAGACGGCGATCAGGGGCAACATGAATTGCCCGGTGAACAGGCCAAAGACGAACATACCCAGGGCTACCACATGCCCTACGAAGGCCGCCATCTGGGTGGCTCGGCCATATTCGAAGGACGTGGCCAGGCCGGCGCGTAACACACGCCCGCCGTCCATCGGAAACGCGGGTAGCATGTTGAAGGCGGCCATCGAGAAATTAAACCACATCAGCGCGCCAAGCACCTGCGTGGGGGCGGCCAGCACGCTTGGGAGCGAAGGCGCTCCTCCGAAAAGGCTCAGTAGCACGTAGAGGGCGCCTCCGATGCCGAGGTTGACCGCCGGGCCGGCAATGGCGATCATGAACTCCTGAAACGGCTCTCGAGGCAATCGACTCAGGCGCGCGACGCCGCCTATGGGGTACAGGGTGATATCAAGCGTCGGGATGTTGTAGTGACGGGCCATCAGCGCGTGTCCATATTCGTGCAGCACTACACAGACGAAAGCGGCGCCCATCATCGCCACACCGGCCAGCGCCGCGAGGACGCTTGCCCCTTGATACAGATAAAAGACAAAAATGCCTCCCAGCAGGAAGAAAAACGACCAGTGTAGATTGACATCAATCCGGGAAAACGTCCCGATGCGAAATGGCTTCATAACGGTGCCGGTTGGTTGAAGATTGCGGCGGGTGATTGTGCCGGTCCGATGGGTGTAGTGCGAAGCCGGGCGGGTAAAGTTTCATTTTCGTATGTTCTCTCTCCTTGATTCTAGCTGCCATGGTGCGATGACGGTTGAACGATTCGAATCCTCGCTGACGGAAGCCGAGCCTCCCGCCGGCCTTACGCCGCCGTTGCTCGGTCTGTGGCTCGCCCTCGCCGGCCGGTGGGACGATGCCCATACCGCTGTCCAGGATGAAACGACGTCCGCCGCTGCCTGGGTCCACGCCTATCTCCATCGCGAAGAGGGGGATAACTCGAATGCCGCCTACTGGTACCGTCGCGCGGGTCGGCCCATCGCACGGGGCAATCGAGAAGCCGAATGGCGTGAGATTGTGCGCTCCCTCCTCGAAATGCAATAAGATGAAACGCGATCGGTCCGCCGTACTCGCTCTTTTTGTCCTGGTCACCCTCACAGGCGCCGCGCAGGCCCAGCCTCTTTCGCTCGTGGAGCAGGCGCTGCGCGAGGCCGTCGACCGCCGGGCGGACGAGGCCATTCCGTTCCTCGAACGCACCGTGGCCATCAACAGCGGTACGTTTAATCTGGAGGGCGTGCGCGCCGTGGGGGCCGTCTACGACGAGGCGTTTCAGGAGCTGGGGATGACGACCGAATGGATCGAATATCCAGACTCGATCGGTCGAGCCGGCCATTTCGTCGCGCGGAGCCCTGGCCGGGAGGGGCCTCGGGTGCTGTTGCTGGGCCACCTGGACACCGTGTTCGAGCCGGCGAGCCCTTTTCAGAACATCGTCCGCGAAGGGGGAAATCTGGTCGGGCCCGGCGTGGTGGATATGAAAGGCGGCAATGCCGTCATCCTGTTCGCCTTACGTGCGATGCACGACGCCGGCGTCCTGAACGACGCCGCGATCACCGTCATGCTCACCGGGGATGAAGAGGATCCCGGCCATGTGGAGGTCGTCCGTCGCGAACTGGTGGCCGAAGCTCGATTAGCCAGCGCCGCGCTCGAGTTTGAAGGCTCCGCGGGTACGCACCACGCGACTGTTGCGCGGCGCGGCGTCAGCCGCTGGCAACTCGTCGTGGAGGCGCGCACCGGCCACTCGTCTCAGATCTTCTCGGATGCGCTCGGCTATGGCGCCGTTTACGAGGTGGCGCGCATCCTGGATGCCTTCCGGCGGGCGCTCGACAGCGAGACGTTTCTGACGCTCAACCCGGGCCTTGCGGTGGCCGGCGCCGATGCGTCGCTCGACGAAACGGCCTCGATTGGCGAGGCGTCGGGGAAATCCAATATCCTTGCCTCGCGCGCCCTCGTCGAGGGCGACCTTCGATTCATGACCGAGGAGCAGAAGGAGATGGCCCGATCGACCATGCGCAACATCGTCCGCCAGAACCTGCCCGGCACGCGCGCGACGATTTCGTTTCGCGACCGCTACCCCGCCATGCCGCCGACCGCCGGCAATCAACGTTTGTTCGACCTCTTCGATACGGCCAGCCGTGACCTCGATCTCGGCGACATCCAGCCCATCGACCCCGGCGCCCGCGGCGCGGCCGACATTTCTTTCGCCGCTCCCTATGTCGACGCCCTCGCCGGCCTGGGTCCCAACGGCGGCGGCGCACACGCTGAGGGCGAACACATGGTGATCACCTCCCTGCGAATCGCTACCCAGCGCGCCACGCTGCTGATCTACCGGCTCACGCGGCCTTGATCGTGAAACCTACAAAACATATGTTCGTTATGTGTGTAACACGCATACACCAATTATCCTGCACCAGTTATTCTTCACGATGAACCATGGCGTACGACCAGGGACTGGCGGAGCGCATGCGCGACTGCCTGTCGTCAACAGCGGCTATCACCGAAAAAAAGATGTTCGGAGGCCTCGCCTTCATCCACCGAGGCTACATGTTCTGTGGGATCGTGGGGAGCGAATTGATGGCGCGTGTGGGGCCGGAGGCGCACGCCGCCTGTCTGGCGTTGCCGCACGTACGCCCGATGGACTTTACCGGCAAGCCGATGAGGGGGTACGTCTTTGTGGGCGTGGAGGGGATCGAAACGGATGAGACACTCCGGCTATGGATGGAGCGGACGATGAGGTTTGTGGAGACGTTGCCCGATAAAACGGGCGGATGAACTCAGCGCCGCAGCGCTTTGACCACGAGAATCGCCTGATCTTTCGACACCTCGGCGATTCCGGCGTCGCGCTCATGGGCTTTCGCGTCCTTGATTATGTCCTCCAGCTCCTGGACCTTCTCCGAATACGTGTAGCTTTTCCGGCGCTGCAGGCTTACCTCGAACCCTTTGTAGTGGGCCTGCTCCTTCGGCTCCTCCATCAGGGCGTAAATCAGCGGCGCCTTCAGGGCTTCGAGTTCCTCTTCGAGCGCGGCGAGCTCAGCCTTGATTTCCAAGTAACGATCGAGGATGGAGGCATCGTCCAGGGCACGCAGCATCGGCTCAACGGGTGTTGTGAAAGAAAAGGCGCGGGCGTTAGAGCCGGCGTTTTCGGAGCAGTTCGATCAGGACATCGACCTTGGAAGATAGGACCTTGATATCGCTTTTGCGATGTAGCTCGGTCATGGTGTCGAACAGGATCGGCTTCTGGAATTTTTGGGAGATGAGGAAGATCCAGCCACTAAATACCAGGATCAACGCACCGAGCGCCCATTCGTACCAGGGCACGGAGACCCGTGGGAAGAACAGGTAGACGACCGGATGGAGCGCCATGACGGTTCGAATCAGCAGCGACGTCAGCCGGCGATCCCACCGCTGGCCGGGGTACCGGCTGAGCGACCACGGGAATCGCCCCACCTTGACGGCGCTTTCCCGGTCGCGCAGGTAACGCGTGCCTTCAATCGCGTCTTCCATGAAGGACTTGACATACGACAACACACCGGCCGTGAACATGAGCGCGAACAGCGTATACCGCTCGATGGGTGTGCGGATGCTGCCGAAGGTGTAAATGGACAACTCCGGTGGATTCGTGATCAGCAGCATGAGTGAGATAAACGCCAGCGCAAACGAAAATCCGTGGTATCTACGCGCGCGAGTGAGGCTTTGGAGCACCGCCTCGGGGTGGGGGCCGAGCATCGAATCGCCGCGGGGGGTGGATGACATGAGCGCCGCGGAGTCCGTGCTGAACGAGTAGATGCCGTTGATGCCGGCGAGCACGTCTTTCGCCCCACGCAACCGAGTGGTTTCGTCGATAAAGGCGCCGCTGAAGTCGACTTCGCTGAGATTCGCGTCCTGCAGATTTGCGCTACGCAGGTTAGAACCGATGAGCCGGGCTCGGAATAAAATGGCCTTGCTGAGATCCGCCTCCTCCAGGTTGGCGCGTGTCAGGTTGGCGCGGCTCAGGTTGGCGTTGTGCAGCCGGGCGCGGCACAAGTTGGCGCGGAAGAGGTTGGCGCGCACGAAGTTGGCCCGGGTGAGGTCCGCGCTGAAGAGCTGTGCGCCGGAAAGGTCGCACTCGAATAGATTCGCCTTGATGAGATCTGTCCAGCGCAGATCCGCACCCTGGAGATTGGCCTCCAGGAGATTGACTTCGCGGAGGTTCGCCCCGCTGAGGTCGACTCCCTTCAAATTCAAACCGTGGAGGTCGGGCAGAACAGCTCGGTGTTCGTCGCGCCACTGGTTCCAAATCTCCACGCCCTGCCTTAAAATCTCAACGTGCTCGATATTGGCCATGATGCGAGCTTCAAGTACGACATTCAATCCGCATGACGCTTGCAGGTGCGGAGATTGGGGGTTGGGTAACGGACAGGGTCAAAGGAGGAGCCGGACGAGCCGGCGCTTCCGCCGAGTTGAAGGGTGGATTCAGATTACACTCGTCCCGAATGGCTGCGCTGCGAAGAGTCAAGGCGCATCTTTTCACCGCTAGACTCCTATCTGCACGCCACGGTCGCGCATTGTATCTTGGCCGCACATTCATCCAGCCCTATCTAGTATGCTCCGTCATCGCAGAAGGCGTAAGAAACCAGGCCTGGCGCCGGGTACCATGGAGTACACTGGGGCGCCTCGCACAGCGCCGGCTGAAATCTCGATTGTTGATTATGACGCCGACACGGTGCGCGAAAGCTTGAATGCAACCACGGCCGATTGCCAGATACTCGTGAATCCGGCGACGGTGACCTGGGTGAATGTCAACGGGGTGCACGATGCGAAGGTCATTGAAGCGATCGGAACGATTGCCGGACTGCACCCGCTCGTGATGGAAGACATCGTCAACCCGAACCAGCGCCCCAAATTCGAAGCCTACGATACGTACGCCTTCATTGAACTGTACATGGTACACCAGCGGCAGAACGGCTCGTTTGAGATCGAACAGGTGAGCATGGTGGTGGGGCCCCGCTACGTGTTGTCGTTTCAGGAGTTTGCCAACGACGTGTTTGCCCCCGTCATTGAACGGATCCGAACCGGCAAGGGAAACATCCGTAAACAGGGGTCGGACTACCTCGCCTACGTCCTCATCGACACCGTCGTCGACCATTATTTCCACATCGTCGAGCGGGTTACCGACCGGATGGACGAGATCGAGTCCGCCCTCCTCGCCGATACACACGACGGTGGCCTCGTGACGATCAACAACGTCAAACGGGACGTCCTTCACCTCCGCCGCGCCATCTGGCCGCTCCGCGAGGTGCTGGCCGTGATGGAACGCGATGAGGACAAATTGTTCGATAAAAAGACCCGCATCTACCTGCGCGATGTGCACGACCACATCATTCAGGTCATCGAAATCCTTGAGACGCAACGCGACTTCCTCGCCAGCCTCACCGACCTCTATCTCTCCCGCCAGAATCAGCGGATGAACGAGATCATGAAATTCCTCACAATCGTCGGCACCATCTTCATCCCCCTCACTTTTATCGTAGGGCTTTACGGGATGAATTTTGATTTTATGCCCGAGCTTCGGTGGAAATTCGGGTATCCGCTGGTGCTTGCAGGCATGCTCGGCCTTTCAGTCGCACTTGTTGTCTATTTCAAAAACAAAAAATGGTTATAACTCGTTGCGATCCGTGTTTCTCTGGGGCGCCCGGTGAGCTAATAAAAGGACGATGAGCCTTACGCCGTCTCCAGCGTTTCGGCTTGGCCATGCACATGCGTGGCCAAGGCCGGCCCATTCGGACGGTCGACCGCGGCCTGGATATTCGGGTAGGCGGTGCTGTACAGATGCTGGGCTTCACGCTGGATGGCCATGCGATTGCCATCACCGATGGTAGCTGTCGCCAGAGCGACACACGCCTTCCACAACGCGGCACGCAGCCCCCATTTTGCGATGGAAACGCTGCGCGTGGTCAGTTTGCCGTGTCGCCGAACAGAGACATTCAGGTAGGGAAATGTGCCCGTAGCGCCCTCCTCGTAGCCCACCATCAATCCGGGGACACCCGTTTTGATGCCTTTTCGAGATTCTTCAATGCTCCGGCCGGCGAGCTTGGGGGAGGTCTTGAGTTGTTCGTCACGCCAGTTCATGGCCGCCTGAAGCGCTTCTTCTTGCCCACCGTTCTGGCGGTCGGCAAAAAACTTGGAGCAGGGGTTCGATTTTCGCGTGATACGGACTTGCCATCCGTGGGTCGCCCGCGTATCGATGCGGGAGATGTTATGCCTGTGGTTATTCATCGCAAAGGACAGATTTCGATCCAGGTAGGTGCCTCGGCAAAGATGCTGTAGGGGTACAGCTATCCCCTGCGTTTCTCTTCGAGGGTGGATCGAGAAAACCGTCGCAGTACGCTTGCCTTCCGGATAGCGGCAGCCAGCGTTCGAGCTACACAATGATGTGGGTCACACTCCTATAATAAAACAATCAAATGGAGTTATTCTATACCGAAAATGAAAAGATTATGAGAAGCGGGCCGGTTGGCAGGCCTGTCCTGAGGGACGGCGGCGCAGCCGACGGACCCGAAGGATGGCAGGTTGTTAGGTAGATTATCCGTCTAGGATAATGACCTGTAATCTGCGAATCTGTACCCGTTAATACATCTCGTAGCAGGCGAGACGGCCATCGAGGGCGCCGTTGACGAGGGGCTTTTTCCAGGTGGGGCGGAGGCCGACGGACTTGAGGAGGTCGCGGTCGCCGGCGTAGACGAAGGCTTTCGAACCGGTGCATTGCTGCTTGAGGAAGTCGCCAAGCTCCGCGTAAAACGGGTGCAGGTTCTCGTCGCGGCCCATCCGGAGGCCGTAGGGCGGATTGGTGACGATGGTTCGGTTGGCCAGGCCGCCGAGTTTCTGGTAGGGGGCGACGGTGAGGCGGATGGGTTCGCTGCCCGGCAGGGCGGCGAGGTTGGCGCGGGCCATCGCGATGGCCTCGAACGAGCTATCGCTGCCGGCGATCAGGCCTTCGGGCAAGGGGCGGATGAGGCCGTCCATCTCTGTTTTAACCTCATTCCAGCGGCGCTTTTCGAAATCGGGCATCCCCTCGAATCCGAATCGGGAGCGGAGAAAGCCGGCGGGGATGCGGCAATAATGCATGTGGGCCTCGGCGAGGAGCGTGCCCGAGCCGCACATCGGGTCGTAGAGCGGCATTTCTCCCTGCCAGCCACTGTGCCGGATGATGGCTGCGGCCACGGTTTCCTGCATGGGCGCCATGCCGCCTTCGAGGCGGTAGCCCCGCCGGTGGAGCGACCCGCCGGAGACGTCGATGCTGATCGTCGCGTGGTTGTTTTCGATGTAGAGGTTGATCCAGAGGTCGGGTTCGCGGGTGTCGACATCCGGCCGGCCCCCGGTCCGCTCGCGAAACTGATCGACGATCGCGTCCTTGATGCGCAACGCGGCGTATTTCGAGTGGCGGATCTTGCTGTTGGAGACATTGGCGGAAACGGCAAACGTCTGGTCGGCTTGCATGAAATCCGTCCACTCGATCCCCATGGCCGTCCGGTAGAGGTAGTCCGGATTGTGGCAGTGGAACGCCGCGATGGGGGCGAGGACGCGCGTGATGAGACGGGAGCCGTAGACGATGCGGTAGAGCGAGGGCGGATTGGCGTCGAAAAAGATCCCACGGTACGAGGTGGAGACTCCGCGCGCGCCGAGTTCGGTGAGTTCTAGGGCGCCAAGTTCTTCGGTGCTGTGCGCGATCTGGGCGAAGAAGCGGCGGTTTTCCTGGTAGAGGTACATAGTGGGGTCAGGGTTGGAAGAGGCCTTTATAGCCTCAGCCGGCGGGGATGTTCGGTGGAGTGTTTCAGGTTCGACGTTTAGAAACTGTTGAGATTTGAACAACCAAAGGCATAGTCATCCCCCGGCTTTGACCGGGGGATGACTTACTCACTATGCAAAACGCAAATCTCGACGATTTCTTAATGGTTAAGGAATTGGGTAAGCCGTGCGCGGTGCAACGAAGCCTCGATCCTGGCCATAGCCTATTATTGATTTTGATTGTATTTTAGCGCCGGCCTGCGCTCTCGCTCAATCAATGTCTCTGTCTATGAGGATCCGGACGTGTTCGATTTGCCTGCCTGGCATGGTCTTGACCCTGGCGATCTTCGTGGCCAGCGCGCACGCGCAGCCGGTTCAGTTTCAGCGCTACTCCACCGCCGAGGGCCTGTCCAGCCACGCTGTTACGGCCGTCTTGCAGGATTCCAGAGGGTTCGTGTGGGTTGGGACATACGACGGGCTCAACCGCTACGACGGGCGCCGATTCGTGCGTTATCCTGTCGGCGGCGCCTATCTGACGGATGACGCGGTGTTGCCGGGGGCCCTTCTTGAGCACGCCGGCGGTCTCTGGATCGGCACGGTGAACGGCCTCAATCGGCTCGATCTGGCGACGAACCGGGTCGATCGATTCCTGGAGGCGTCGCCAGCCGATGCCGCGCCGGTGGCGGGCGCGATCACCAGCATGGCCGCCACCGATACGGCATCGCTCTGGGTGGGTACGCGCAGTGGGCTCTGGCGATTGGATATCGCGACCCGCACGATGGAAGCCTATGCCGTCGATGCGGACACCATTCCGGGCGCGCGGCTTGTCATGGCGCTTCACGTGGACGCGACCGGTGGGCTCTGGACCGGCACGAGCTCTGGCCTGTACCGCTTCGATGCCGGCCGCAACGCCTTTTCGCGGGTCGAAACGCCCGAGCCCCTGCCCGTTGTGCCGGTCACCGCGCTGCAAACGATGTCGGACGGTGCCTTGTGGATGGGGATCCTCGGCGGCGGCGTCATACGGCTTGAACCAGGCTCCCGGGCCTGGGCCACGGTCCGGCGTCCCCGCGAGGTGGTCAATGCCGAACATCACCGGGTGTACGCGATGGCGGAGGACCACGCCGGCACGATCTGGATCACGTCGTTTGGGGACGGTGTCTGTGCCTATGGAGGAGCGCCGGACGCCTGGTCTTGCGCCACGCACGCGCTGGATGATCCTCGATCGCTTTCGGATAATCAGACGACTTCTCTCCACGTAGATCGTTCAGGAAATCTCTTTGTGGGCACCTGGAACGGCCTCAGCAAGCTCAGGTCGCCCAAAGCGTTTACGGTCTACCCGGCCGATCACGACGCGCCGGGTCTCCATCTGTCGCATCCCCGGGTGAACGCCATCCACGAGGCCCGCGACGGCGCGCTGTGGGTGGGGCTGTACGGGGAGGTTGGATCGGCTGGATCGAGCGGCCGGCACACGCTCGCACTTCGAAGGACGCCCGGATCGCGACAGCCTCAGCAGCAATGAGGTGTGGGACATCACAGAGGATAACGCCGGCGACATCTGGGTTGCGACAGGTGGGGGTGGCGTCAACCGGTTTAATCCGGCTCGACGGGCCTTCACGCGATACCTACCGATTCCGGGTGATTCCACCAGTCTACCCGACGCGCTGACCTACTCCGTGTTTGAGGATAGTAGGCAACGGCTCTGGATTGGCACCGTGACCCGGAGTCTGGCGCGGTACGACCGGGCGACGGACTCGTTTGTGTGGTATCCTCCCGGCGCCGGCCCTTCCCATTACTCCGTCTGGCCGATCCTGGAGGACCGGCGCGGGACCCTCTGGCTCGGCACCGTTGGGAGCGGGGTCAACCGGCTGGATGCCGAAAGCGGGCGGTTCGAACGATTCCCGAACGTGCCCGATCTGCTCGTTCAGGCATCGCGGTTGAAAGTCGTGTCGATGACCGAGGCCGGCGACGGCGCCATCTGGGCGGCTACCATGGGCAATGGAGTGGTCCGGCTCGACCCCGAAGCCAACACGCTCCGGGCCTATGTCACGGCCGACAGTCTGGCGCACACCTCCGTCGCCTGCGTGTTGCCGGGGGATGGGAACGACCTGTGGGTGGCCACGGCGGCCGGGTTGTCGTATTTCGATGGGGAGAGGCAGGCGTTTACCAAGACCTATACCCCGAGCGATGGTCTGCCGGATGCGGCGTTTCTGGATGGGGCTTGCCACCGGAGCCGGCGGGGGGAGTTGTTTTTTGGGACGAACGATGGCCTTGTCGCGTTTTTCCCCCGGGACATTCGCGACAACGAGACCCCGCCCCTGGCGGCGATCACCGGGTTCGATCTGTTCGGAAAACCGTACGTGTCGGGGTTGCCGGGGGACCCCGTGAGCGGCGCGCGACTGAAGCACAACGAGAACGAGGTCACCCTTCATTTCGCGGCGCTGGAATTCACTTCGCCGGCCGAAAATCGGTTCGCCTACCGGCTGGACGACGTCGATGCCGGATGGGTGTTTACCTCCGATCCGTTTGCGCGCTACCCCAACCTGGCGCCCGGGGACTACACCTTTCGGGTGAAGGCGGCCAACAGCGACGGCGCCTGGAGCGCGGAGCATGCCACGTTGGCGTGGACGATCCGGCCGTATTTTTTCTGGCAGTGGTGGGTGCAGGCGATTTTCTGGTCCGTGCTGCTGTTTGGGGCCTGGAAAGGGGTTCGGTATCGGCTCAAGAGTGAACTCAAGACCTCGCAGCTGGAGGTTCGCACGGTGCAACTGGAGCGGCAGGTGGAGGGGGAGCGCGAAAAAAGCCGGCAGGATATGGTGAGAAAGCTGCACGACGACATTGGCAGCGAGTTATCCGCGATTGTGCTCCGGGTCGATTTCCTGGCCTCGCGCGATCGGATACCGGGTGAGGACCGGCGCGAGCTGCGGGCGATATGGGAGAGCAGCCGGCGGGTTGGTGAGTTCTTCAGGGATGCGACGTGGGGTATCGAAAGCGGGCACGATCGGTTGACCGATCTCATCGATCGGCTGGAAGAATATGCGTACCACCTGTTCCGCGATGGGCGTTCCATTTTTAATCGCCCGGACATCCTCCCGGACGTGATGCTGGACTCGCGGATCCGTCAGGAGCTCTACCAGATCGGCAAAGAAGCCATCCTGAACGCGCGGCGCCACGCCGGGGCGGAGCACGTCGCCATCGAAGTGACGTGTTCGGCCGACTTCCTGATGCTGACGGTGGCCGACGACGGCGTCGGGTTCGATGCCGCGGCGGAGCCGGCCGGGCACGGGCTCCGGCACATGCGTGAACGGGCGGAGGCGATCGGGGCAGATCTGACCATCGAAAGCGCCCCCGAACAGGGGTGCCGTGTGACGCTCCGCGCCAGAATAGCGTGATCACGTGATGCCCTAGGACCGCTCAAAGCAGTATGATTAGAGGTACCTCGACAGAAACCAGATTGACACCAATGGCACGTTCGTCCATCCGGGTATGGGTAGTGGAAGATAACGACGCGCAGCGCATGGCCCTGTGCGCGCCGCTCTCCGAAGTGACGGACATGCACTGTGCCGCTTCGTTTCCGCATGGCGAGGCCTTGCTGGCGCATGTGGAGGCCATGGCCCCGGAGGATGGCCCGGATGTCGTGCTGATGGATGTCGAGCTGGATAGTATGGCGCCGGGGAAACACAGGAATGGGGTCGAGTGCACGGCGCTGCTGAGGGCCCTGTTGCCGGATTGTGCGGTGGTGATGCTTACCGTTAGGGAAGATCCCCAGACCATTTTTAAGGCGTTTCGCGCCGGCGCATGTGGGTACATTACCAAGCAGCCTAGCATCGAGGAGGTGGTGAACGGCATTCGCGAGGCGCATCGCGGGGGGATGTACATGTCGCCGCCCGTGGCGCGTCTGGTGATGGCGCATTTTACGGGTGAGACGGGCCCGGACGCCCACATCCTGAGCGATCGCGAGCGCGAGATCCTGCGGCTCATGGAGCGGGGATTGCGCCAGAAACAGATCGCCGAGACGCTGTTTCTGAGTCCGCACACGATCGATTCCCACCTGCGTCATATTTACCAGAAACTGCACGTCAACTCCGCCGCCGAGGCGCTGGCGCGGGCGATACGGAAGGGGGAGATCTAGAGGGGGTGTATCGTCCAGGGTAGTAGACGGATCCGAATCGTTGGGTATATTGTACATCGGATCAGCATCAAGTACCAGATGGAACTTGAACGCGTCGATTCATGATACAAGCCGTTAGATAGCGTATCCGCATCCAGGCTGGAGGCGTCATCTCGGTGCAGGACGCCTCGCTGCCCGAAGGGGTCCAGGCAGAAGTTATTGTACTCCTTCCCTATGCCATTGGTGATGAAATGCCTCCTCTGACACTGGCCAACATGTTGGAAGCGGCAAAGGATTGTTCGCCACACCGGAGGACGACGCGTACATGATGCCCGTCGCGTGAGCGGGTTGGGCAAGCAAAGCCCTTTGCCGCCCCCGCCCCCGAAGCCTCAAGCCGAAGCGGATAACGCCCTGCGGTTCACCTGCGCGCCGCGAAGCGGCGTGACAGGTGCAACCGCTCGTTATGCCTCACCGCCCGAGCGGGAAACGACATCTAGGAAGCCTGGAGTGGTTGACATCCGCGGCAGACCTCTGCGACGCGCCGGCGAATCAGCGCAGGAACTCCTCAACGTGCCGAAGAAAGGCGTCGGCCTGCTCAAGGTGCGGGAAATGGCCGGAACCTTCCACGAGGACCAACCTAGCTTCGGGAAACGCCGCCTCCCATTCCGCGGCGGAGACAGCCGGGATCGGATCCTTGTCGCCGTGGATGATCAGGACCGGCACCCGAGCGTCTCCGAAGTCGGCTCGCCAATCCCAGTCCCCCATCGGTCCCAACACGGACGCGTAAACGAGCCCGCCGTTGCGTATCGCCTCGGGCGGGGCGTCGCAGACATCGCCGCGCATCCGCGCGTGCAGGGCCGTGTCGTGGGGATCGGCGAAGTAGCCGCGGGCAAAAACCGACCAGTAGGCCCGACACGCGGCCACCGGATCGCTGGCGTCGCGGCGGGCCTCCGCGAGCGTTGCGACCCGGGCCGCAGTGGTGCTGTCCATCCATGCATGCAGATTCTGACCGAACTGTTGCATGTAGGGTGTGGCCCGCGGCGGAATGGCGTCCACGAGGATCAGCCGCGCCGCGCGGTCCGGGTGCGATCGAGCGTAATGCGCGGCGAGGCCCGCACCCCAGGAGTGTCCGAGGAGGGTCACGCGCGTCAGCCCAAAATGTCCCCGAACGGCCTCAAGATCCCTGATATGATCGGCGAGCCGCAACCGCATGGAGTCCGTCAGAACCGTCGACCGACCCGCGCCTCGCTGATCGTAAAAGATCAACGCGTGGTTCCGCGAGAGGAGATCGAGGTCCGGAGCCAAATAGGCTGAGCTGAGGCCAGGCCCACCGTGAAGCACGATGAGGGTGTCCGGTCCGCTACCCAACAACTGGTAGTGCAGCCGTACCCCGTCGTCGGTCAGCACATGTCCCTCGTGCACCTGTTCGAGCGGCACCGGCAGGCCCTGACATCCGGCGCTTGCCGCGATCAATAGCACGGTCCCCACTACATAAATCATTCGTTCCATGGCTCCAACTCCCTGTTGTAGGCATAACTAATAATATCCAGTCCTTGTCAAGATATCACACCCGGGCTGCCGGATGCAACGACGGGCAGAATAAAGTGCTTACGGCGAAGGTACGTTTCCTATTGAGCCGTTGTCTGGATAAGAGGATTATGACCTCCCTCCTGCCGACATCCAGGGAAATCCCACCTCTTCGACTGCCATGGAACACCGCCGTCCACCCGAGCCAAAGGTGCTTTCCCGGCTCCACGAAGCCTGCCGGCTTCGCCACCTGAGTCCGCGAACCGAAAAAGCGTACGCCAGCTGGATTCGACGCTGCGCCCACTACGACAACCTGCGCCACCCGGCCATAATGGGTGCGCGCGAAATCAAGCAATCCTCTCCCACCTCACCGCTCACTGCCATGTCTCGGCATCCACACAGAACCAGGCACTCAACGCACGGCTCTTTCTCTACCGCCATGTGCTCGGCCGCATCGTCGACTTCTGGACCTCAAGGTCGCTCGGTGTCGATTCGGCGATCTTACAAAGTCGCATGACCGCCTCGAACAGGATGCCCTGCAGCTCCTCCAGCGATCCCGTTTTCCGTTTCCTGGGCCCGGCCATGATGTGAAGTTGAGTTAGTACGGCTTAAGATCTTGTAATATAAAGATTAAATCCCGTATACCCCCCAGGGGGGCATTTCCCCGTGGTCAACATATGCTCAATATCAGGGAACGAGGATGCGGAGAAGTGCGCAATCTTGCCGGGAGGGGCCGAAACGAGAAACGCCCCAACTCTGCCGTTTCGGGCAAAATTGAGGCGTTTTCTTAGGGTGGTCAGGGAGGGAGTGTTGTTGTAGCCTTTTTAGGACACTTTTGAGGGGGTGAAATGCCCAAATTTGCGCTAAAAAGGCACATTGTGTATCTTGAGGCCGTCCAGATCCTTCGGAAAACAGGGAAAAACCTTTAGTTATACTTTTAGTTGTTTTCCGGTATGTAACGCATGAATGCATCCTATGGCGACGATCTCAATTGTCCGCTACCCGGGCATGAAAAATCACGAGGGAACGGTCCCGCTCTATCTCCGCGCGTCAGCGGGTAACAAGGTTCGATACGCCTCGCTCAACGTGCGCATACCGGAAGCCGACTGGAACAGTCGGACCGAGCAGGTTCGAAAAACCAACCCCCACCACGCAAACCTGAACCGGTACTTGCTGGATGTGAAGTCGGAGGCGCAGGCCGTCCTGGCCGAGTTATTGGCCAAGGGACAACAGGTGACGGCCGCGCGGCTCCGCGACGGACTCCGCTCGAAGATCGACCCGGAAGAGGAGCAGAACGCCGGCGATTTCCTGGCGTACGCCATGGAGCTTTGTAATGAATACGAACGGCGGGGGCAGATTTCAACGTTCGAGAGCTACCGTACCTCCGTCCTTCAGCTGCGTGACTTCATGAAGGCCAGGTATGGCCGAGCGGAACTACCGTTCGAGGAAATCACTGTGACGCTGCTGCGAGGCTTCGAGACGTATCTACACGAAACGGTGAAGAGCGCGATCAACACCGTTCACAAGCGGATGCGATCGATTCGCACGCTGCTCTATACATCCATTCGAGACGGCCGCTTTCCCCAGGAGCAAAACCCATTTTTTCAGCTCAAGCTGAAGTCAGCCAAAGTGGAGAAGGGCCGTCTTTCCATCGAGGAAATTGAAGCCATCGAACGTCTGGAGCTTCCAGCACATTCGCCGATCTGGCACACGCGCAATTCCTTCCTCTTTGCCTTTTACGCCGGCGGCATGCGGTTCTCCGACGTTGTACTGCTTCAGTGGCGTCATGTGCAGGGAGACCGGCTGTCTTACAAGATGAAAAAGACAAACGAGGCCACGTCGATAGCGCTTGTCCCGCCGGCGTTGAAGATCCTGGAGTTCTACGCGGATCGTCGGACATCACCCTATGGGAGCGTTTTTCCCATGATCGACGGCTACGACACATCGACCCAGCGCGATCTGCACAATGCCATCAGCAGCCGGAATTCGCTTGCAAACAAGTACTTAAAGCAGATCCAACAGAAGCTGGGCATCCAGACACGCCTCTCGTTTCACCTTGCGCGCCACAGTCTGGCCGACTACCTCCGGCGGAAGGGGTGGAGCATTTATGACATCTCGAAAGTGCTGGCTCACGCCAATGTGCGGGTAACGGAGCAGTACCTCAGGGGTTTTGACAGCGAGGATCTGGACGAGAAGATGCGGTCGGTGTTCTGAGAAGGAGTGGATTTGATCGGTTCGCTTCGCAGGGTTTGGGCGATCGGGGGGAGATCCGATCATTCCCGCTTACCCGGTTGGATGGGGCCTAATGTGGCATGGTACGTGTGTCACGTCGTGCTGCGAAACGCAAACCCCGCTCCGTGGGTTAGCAGAGGCAATCGGTTCACCGTGGAGACCGAAGTACCACCCTGCCTGCTGTTATGGCCAATTTGCTCAACACCCGGACCGTCACGTTCCAGGAATTGCTGGGCATTGGCAAGAGGTACAGCGTCCCGCTCTACCAGAACGACTACTCCTGGACCGCCGAGCAGTGGGAAGACCTCTGGCTTGATGTGATGGAACTCCAGCCGGACTCGGAACGGCGCCATTACATGGGCGCTGTCGTCGTCAAAACCGAATCCGACCGGCTCGCGCTTATCATCGACGGGCAGCAGCGTATCGCCACGCCCAGCATCTTTGGACTGGCCATCATCGCGCGTCCGCACGAACTGGCCGAACGGACGGGCGACTCGGCCAATCGCGAACGCGCGGATGCACTCCGCGCGCGTTTCATCGGCGAACGCGACCCGGCCCATCTCACCGAAATCAGTAAACTATCCCTCAACGATCACGACGACGGGTTTTACCAGGACTACCTGGTTCAGCTTCGCGCGCCCAAAAATTCCCGCGCCCTGAAGAAATCGAATAAGCTACTCTGGGAGTGTTTTGTCTACTTCAAAAGGCACCTTGAGCAGGAGTGGAGCGTGGCCACGGACGGCATCCGGCTGGCGGAGATGCTCGCGGAGGTGATCGCGCGTCAGCTCCTGTTCATCCTGATCTCGGTGCGCGATGAGATTAGCGCCTACACGGTTTTCGAGACCCTCAACGCGCGGGGATTGGAGCTGACCACGACGG
>JAWXAX010000123.1 GCA_034439735.1 Rhodothermales bacterium
ACGGCGACGGGCCTGGAGCGGGCGGACTTCTTCTTCGGCGGCCCGAAAGGCATCGCGGTAGCATTCGACTTTTTGTTTGACCGCCGGCGCCGCACCATGCGCCGCTTCGGCCTCAGCCACCTGCCCCGGGTCCAGGCCGGCATGATCTACAGTCAGGACCGCGACCTCACGCGGGAGGTGTGCGAACAGGCCTCCCGGTTTCTGAGCCGCCGCCACGAAACGCACTTCCGGAGCCGGCTGAACGAAGGGCGCACGGAAGAGTCGTGCGAATGGAGCCTCGCCATCGCGATGAGTCAGATGCGCCTCCACGTATTCCCCTGGCTGCAGGGCCACAACAGCCCGCAACTCGACTACATCGAGGGCATGACTACCTACGAAGGCGACTTCGAGCAGGTCGTGTGCCGCTACTACACGGATCGCTTCGTGTACATGATGCGCAGCATCGCCAACCAGCCCCTGCGCAATCTTCTGCTTGGAATGTTCTCGTCGTTCCCCGGCCGGGGCGACTTCCTCGAGGTGACGCCGTTTGTGCTCCACTTCGGGTGGCTGCACTACAAGCCGCGCTTCCGCGAGTTCTCCGTCCGCACCTGGGCCCGGCTCACGCAGCCGCAGGCACCGTCGGATACGCCGGAGATCGCGACGGAAGTGGCCGCGCAGGCTGAATAAGCGCCGCCGGCGGGTGGCTGGGGTTGATCCAGATCGTCGTAGTGAGTAGACTCTCGGTACACCATCGCCGGATCCAGCCCTATGCGTCGCTTCGTCTTCCTCTTCCTTCTAGGCGTGCTCGCCTTTTCCCCGCTCACCACGGCCCAGAACGTCCCGTTGTTCACGGAGGACTTCCCGCCCGAGGAATTCAACGCCCGGCGCGAGGCGATATACGATGCCATCGGGCCGGACGCCATCGCCCTCCTCCAGGGCGCCCCCAGCCCTCGCGGCTACACGCGCTTCCGCCAGACGAACGAGTTCTACTACCTGACCGGGGTCGAGGCGCCGCATGCGCTCGTCGTTCTGGACGGCTCGACCCGTTCCGCCTCGATCTACTTGCCGCACCGTCATGAGCGCAGGGAAGCGGGTGAGGGGAAGATGCTCTCGGCCGAAGACGCCGCGTTTATGAGAGACGAGCTGGGTTTTGCCGACACCTACGGCCCCGAGTTGCTCGCCGAGCACCTGGTGCGCTTCACACGCCGCGGGATGACCGTTTTCACGCCATTCAGTCCGGCCGAAGGCCTGGCCGAAAGCCGCGACCTCGGGTTGCGCGTAAACGCGGACATCGCCTCGGACCCCTGGGACGGACGGCCCTCGCGTGAGGCCAACTTCATAGACCTCCTCGAAACGCGTTTCACGGGGATCGTCCTGGCGGACCTCACGCCGGCGCTCGATGCCCTGCGGCTCATCAAAAGCGAGCGTGAACTGGCTCTCATTCGGAAGGCCACCCGGCTGTCAGGTCTCTCGCTGATGGAGGCGATGCGGTCCACCGTTCCGGGCATCAAAGAACAGGAGCTCGACGCGGTCGCCCGGTTTATCTACCATCGCCACGGCGCCCAGGGCGATGCCTACTACGCGCTCGTCGCCACCGGCACCAACGCCTTTTTCCCGCACTACCACAAGGGCAAGAGCACCCTCAAGGACGGCGAGCTGATCCTGATGGATTATGCGCCTGACGTCGGATACTACATGAGCGACGTCACGCGGATGTGGCCGGTGAACGGGCGGTTCAACAGGACGCAGCGCGAGCTGTACGGGTTCTACCTGGCCTGTTACAGCGCCATTCTCAAACACATCCGTCCAAACGCCACGCCGGCGCAGATCCGCCGGGACGCCGTGGTGGACATGGAGGCCGCCTTGGCCGCAGCGACCTTCAGCCAACCCAACCACCGCGCCGCCGCCGCCGCGTTTGTTGACAGCTACCGGGCCGCCAGCCAGGGCGAAAACGGCCGCCTGGGGCACTGGGTGGGGATGGCGACGCACGACGTGGGGGATTATTACGGCCCGCTCAAGCCCGGAATGGTGTTTACGATCGAGCCGGCGCTTCGCGTACCGGAAGAGATGATCTACATCCGCCTGGAGGACCTGATCATCATCACCGAAACGGGGGCCGAAATCGTGTCCGATTTTGTCCCGATGGACATCCCGGGCGTCGAACGGCTAATGGAGGAATCCGGACTGCTGCAGGACTCGGCGAAGGAGCTGGACGCGGCATTGATGCAGAACTGAGCCGAATCAAGTCAGCAACGCGATGGCTTCCGAGGCGCCGGGGGCCACGTGGAACAGGCTGAAGAACTGTTCGCGCAGGAAACGTTCGCCATGGAGGTGCTCGAACAGACGCATGAGTGGATCGTAGATGCCGGCGGTGTTGATCAGGATGATCGGCTTCGCGTGGTAGCCGAGTTGTTTGAGGGTGAGGACCTCCAGAAACTCCTCGAGCGTGCCAAGGCCGCCTGGCAGCACAATGAAGGCGTCCGAGTAGTCGCGCAGCATCGTTTTCCGCTCCGCCATGGTATCGGTCATGATGAGCTCGTCGGCGATTTCGTAGGCGATGCCCTCGCCCTCGCGCAGGGAGCGCGGCAGGATACCCACGACCGTCCCGTTTGCCGCGTGCGCCGATCGCGCCAGAACGCCCATCAACCCCACGTCTCCGCCGCCATACACCAGGCGGTACCCTTTCATCGCCAGCTCGTGACCCAGGTCTCGCGCCACGTCCACAAACGCCGGTTGGACGAGGTTACTCGACGAGCAGAAGACGCATACGGATGCCATCAGGTCGCCGGCTTAAACCGTTCGAACGCGTAGGCCGCGTACGCATTTTCGGACGTCGCGAACCACCGGTACGAGCTCTCCCTGAACTGCTTGAAAGCGCCGTATACTTTGCCATACCCTGGCTCCGCGGCCGCCTGCGATTCCATGATTTCGAAAGCCGTGCGTTCGGCGACCGCCATGATGTCATCCGAGAAACGGCGCATCGAGACCCCATCGGCAAGGAGGCGCTGGAGCGCCGGCGGGTTTTTGGCGTCGTAGCTGGCCAGCATCGAGATCGAGGCCGCGGCCGCGGCCGTCGAGATTGCCTCCTGGTACGAGGAGGGGAGTTGCGCGTAGGCGTCTTTATTGACATAGATTGAGAGCCCTGGTCCGGGCTC
>JAWXAX010000124.1 GCA_034439735.1 Rhodothermales bacterium
CCTCGGGCTCATCTTCCCCTTCGGAGTCATCGCCGGCCAGATCCAACAGGCGAGCCGCACGTTTCTCTTTCACACGGGCGGCGGTCTCCATATCCTGCGCGAACGCTTCGAGCAACGACAGGTAGGCATCCTCGTCGGTGATCGAGGCATTGACCCCCTTGCCTGCGAGGACGTCTTTAAAGCCGTCCTGCTCCAGATGCTGGAGGAGCGTATCTATGGCCACATTCAGCTCTCTAGATACGTTAAAAAGCCTGACTTTCTTGAAGGTCGTCTGTTTTGTCATACACCTTAAGATACACACTTAGGCGAAAAGCCGCCTCCCTGGCACGCCATCGCGCAATCAATCCTCTTCCACCTCCTCTTCGTCCTCAAATTCAGCCTTGATCACGTTGAGGACACGTTGTGCCGCTTCCGTGTCGAGGCCCGAACGACGCACCAGTTCTTCCAGGGAGAGTTCGAGTACGGCACGAGCCGAGTCGCATCCGATGTTCTGGAGCAGCTTCAGCGTGTCGGGGTCGAATTCGTCTGCAAATTCGCCGATTTCGATGTCTTCTTCGTCGGCAGCGATTTCGCGGTAGATATCGATTTCATACCCCGTCAGAGCCGCCGCGAGGCGAATATTGATACCACCGCGACCGATGGCCTGGCTGACTTCATCGGCCCGGACAACCACCTTCGCGCGCGGTGGATTCAACTCATTATTGACGACCACATTGACCGGCTTGGCCGGGGATAGCGCCCGTTTGATCAATTCGTGTGCATCGTTGGTCCATTCCAGGACGTCGATGTTCTCGTTGCCCAGTTCCCGCACGACGGCATGGATACGGACACCTTTCATGCCGACGCAGGCACCGACGGGGTCGATCCGGTCGTCATGGCTTTCCACGGCTACCTTGGCGCGGTCGCCGGGCTCGCGGACGATGCGCTTGATCTCAACGATGCCGTCATAGATTTCGGGCACCTCAAGTTCGAACAGACGCTCCATGAAGATAGGATCCGCGCGGCTAATGATCACCTGCGGATTGCTGCCGGCGTCGCGGCGCACTTCCTTGACGACGGCGCGCAACATGTCGCCCTTGCGGTAGCGATCCTTGTAGATCTGCTCTTCGCGAGGTAGCAGCAGTTCAACCTTATTATGGATCACGAGGACTTCGCGGCGGCGGATCTGGTAGATCTCACCTACGACGACCTCACCGATAATATCTTGATACGCCTTGTGGACGTTTTCTTTCTCGATATCGCGAATGCGCTGGCTGAACGTCTGCCGGGCCGTCATGACGGCGCGCCGACCGAAATCCGCGATGTCGACTTCGCTCGCCACCTCGTCCCCCTCCGAGAAATCTTCGTCGATACGGACGGCGTCGCGCACTTCGATCTGGGTGACGGGATCGTCCAGGTCCAGGTTCGCCACGACCTGGCGGATATGCAGCACTTGAATATCGCCATTGTCCGGGTTAAAGATGATCTCAAACGACTCGTCGGAGCCATACCGCTTGCGAATCATGGCGCGGAAGACATCTTCCACGATCATTTGCAGGGTATCGCGTTCGATCCCTTTCTCCCGGGCGATTTCGGCAAAAGAAGATACTAGGTTCGTGCTCTGCATGGCGTTGCCTTCGTATCAGGTATCACTTGGTGACTGAATGGGACCGGCGACCATTCCGGGCCGGCCTACCAGGGTAACTCGATCCTGGCCTCCACGATATCCGCATAACGGACACGGCGTGGCTGATCATCCGTGATTTTAAGTTCAACATCGTCGTCTCCCGCGGTGGCGAGGATGCCGCGGACCGTATGCTCCGCGCCGTCTTCACCCCGAACGACCAGGCGCATTGGGCGCCCGCTATGCCTGCGGAACTGCCGGGGCATCACCAGCGGCCGGTCGGCCCCCGGGGAAGAGACGGTGAGGTAATACCGCCCCTTGATGATGTCCTCGGTTTCCAGCAAAAAACCGATTTCCCGGCTCAAGTCCGCCAGCGCCTCGATGGAAATGCCCTCGTCGCGATCGACGAACACCTCCACCACACGCGAACCCTCGCGGCCGCGAATCGAGACGTCCACCAGAAAATATGGCGGATCCTCGATCACCTCCTCGATGATCGCCCGCACGCGTGCGGGCAACGGATCGTATTCCGGTTCAACCGGTTTGCTAACCGTAGTGCTCATAAGAATAAAAAAGCCCGGTCCTTTCGAGAACGGGCGCTGCAGGGTCTCACCTACAACAACAAAAAAGGGCGGCCACTGACCCCCCTTGCACGTCTACCGCAGCTAACTTTGCAGCTAACTTTGCAGCTAACGTTGAAGTTACCTTCGCAGCTAACTTACCTGCGCCGTAGGCACCGTTCCGAGCGCTCCTGAGGTCCCATCAAACGCGGGCAAAAAGCGTTAGTTCCGGTCTCCTGGGGGCCTAAAAGCGCGTCTTATTCAGACCAGGGTTGGACGCCGCGCCCAATCGACGGTTTCCTGAAAATCGAGCATGAAATGCAGCCCTCGGCTCTCCCGCCGCATCTGAGCGCTACGGATGATGAGGTAGGCGACAACGATCATGTTGCGCATCTCGCAGAGGCCCGTGGATACGCGGGAGCGGCGGTAAAAATCTTCCGTCTCTTCGTAGAGGAGGTGCGTGCGCCGGAAGGCGCGTTCCAGGCGGAGGCGGGAGCGTACGATCCCCACATAATCCCACATAACGCGGCGCAGTTCGTCCCGATTGTGTGAGATGAGCACCCATTCCTGGGGCTCCTCTGTGCCGCTATCGTCCCAATCAGGAATACCCTCCATCCACCCGACCGCGCGCACAAAGGCGGTGGCTTCCCGCGCGGCCCGATAGCTGAACACGAGCGCTTCGAGGAGGGAGTTGCTCGCCAGCCGATTCGCGCCGTGCAACCCTGTATGACTGACCTCGCCACAGGCGAACAGGCCGCGAATGGATGTTCGCCCCATCGCATCCACCTGCACGCCTCCGCACTGGTAGTGCGCCGCCGGAACGACGGGGATTGGCTCGGTCGTCATGTCGATCCCATACCGGAGACAGGTTTCGTAAATATTGGGAAAATGCCGGCGAACGCGATCCGCGCCGATGTGCGATATATCGAGCAGCACATAGTCGTCCCCTCGTTGCTTCAACTGGTCGTCGATGGCACGCGCGACGATGTCGCGGGGCGCGAGTTCGCCGCGACGGTCGTAGTCCGGCATGAACCGGTGCCCATTTTTGTTGAGCAGGATGCCCCCTTCGCCGCGCACGGCCTCGGTGATGAGGTACGAATTCGCCTCGGCGTGATACAGGCTGGTCGGGTGGAACTGGATGAACTCCATATTCGCGATCCGGGCCTTGGCGCGATAGGCCATCGCCAATCCGTCTCCGGTGGCGATGCCGGGGTTGGTGGAGTGGAGGTAGACCTGTCCACAGCCACCGGTGGCAAGAAGCGTGGCCCGGGCGAGCATGGTGAGCACCCGGTTGTTCTGTTCGTCGAGTACATAGGCGCCGTAACACCCGATGTCCGGCTGGAGGCGTGTCACGTGCCGGCCGAGGTGGTGGTCTGTAATGAGTTCAAGCGCAAAATGGTGCTGGAAGACCTGGATGTTCGGATGTGCATTCACCCGGGCGAGTAGTGCGCGTTCGACCTCTTTACCGGTCGCGTCGGCGGCATGTACGATCCGGTTCTCGGAGTGACCGCCCTCCTTGCCCAGGTGGAGCCGGCCATGTTCGCGGGTGAACGCCGCCCCCATCTCCATCAACTCGCGCACCCGCGCCGGCCCTTCCGTAACCACGATGCGGACGATTTCGGGATCACAAAGCCCGGCGCCGGCGATCAGCGTGTCCTCGATGTGTTTCTCGAAGCTGTCCGCGTCGTCGATGACGGCGGCGATGCCACCCTGCGCGTAGTTCGTATTCGACTCCGCGCTCTCTTTTTTGGTGACAATGGCCACGGTGCCCTCCTCCGCTGCGCGCAGGGCGAACGAGAGGCCGGCTATCCCGCTCCCGAGTAAAAGAAAGTCGTATCGCTCGGCCATAAGAGGGGCTGGGGGGTGTCACTGCATCAGGAAAGCCTTAATCAACTCGTCCAGGTTGCCTTCCATGACAGACTGGACGTCGGTGACTTTCGTCTCCGTTCTGTGGTCATTGACCATGGTATAGGGCTGGAACACATACGAGCGAATCTGGCTGCCCCACTCGATCTTCTTTTTATTGCCTTCGATCTCGTTTTTGGCCGCTTCCTGGATATCCTGCTCGAGTTTGTAGATCCGGCTCTTGAGCATCTTCATCGCCCGCTCCCGGTTCTGGAGCTGGCTCCGCTCCTCGGTGCATTCCGCGACGACCCGGGCTTCTTCTCCGTTGGATAGTGGGCCTATCCAGATGTATCGCGCCCCGGTTTCTACCTTGTTCACGTTCTGGCCGCCCTTGCCGCCCGAGCGGAACGTCTGCAGTTCCAACTGATCGGGCTTGATGTCTACCGTGATCGTCTCGTCGATCTCGGGATAGACGAATACGCTGGTGAACGACGTATGCCGCTTGCCGCTCGAATCGAACGGAGAAATACGCACGAGGCGATGCACGCCGCTTTCGGACTTGAGGTAGCCGTAAGCGTACTCGCCGGCGATGCGGATCGACGCACTTTTGATGCCGGCTCCTTCTCCTTCCTGATAATCCAGCATGGTCACGGCGAACCCTGCCTTTTCGGCATACCGGGTATACATGCGGAGCAGCATCTCGGCCCAATCCTGGGCTTCGGTGCCGCCGGCGCCGGGATGGATGGTAAGGATGGCGTCCCGCTGGTCATCCGGGCCGCTCATCATCTTCCGGAATTCGAGCGCATCGACTAGCGCGGCGAGGCGCTCGGCCTCGACCTGGATATCCTCCGCGAGGCCACCCTCTTCGGCATCCAATTCCAACAGGGTATCAACGTCCTGGGCGCTCCGTTCGATACGTTTCCAGGCGTTTAACCAGCTCTCGTGCAACGCGATTTCGCGTTCCACCTCCCTCGCCGCCGTCTGATTTTGCCAGAAATCAGGATTCAGCCGGCGTTGACTCAGCGCATCGATCTGTTGTTCGCGATGAGCCGGGTCAAAGATACCTCCCGAGCGTGTATACACGCTCTAACAGGCTACGGATTTCTTCGGTGGTCCTGGGCATCGGGGTACGTTTGCTCCATACTATGAGTGGTGCGCTCAGCGCCGCACCAACAGGGTGCGCGAGCGGACGATCCGCGCCGTCTGAGCGCCCACGAGGCCGCCGCAAACGCCGAGGGCGCATCCAATCAGAATCGTCAACACAACGAACATGGCTTCGGGCATGTTTCCCATGATCTCCGCCATCGCGTCGATCATGCGTGAAACAGGCGCGGAAGCCACGATAAAATTATAGGCGACCAGCAGGGCCCAGGGCAATCCCACGGCGAGTCCGCCCCAGAGCCAGCCTCGTTCCACAGCCAGATACCCGGCGACAACGCCGCCGGCGACACTGAAAGGCCATCCCAGCACGAGGTGTAACACGAGCGCCACGATCATTCCGGCAATGCCAGCCATTATCGGAATCCGGTCAATTGTTGAAGCTGCTCGCGGACACGCGGAGACGTTTCCTTCGCGAGACACCGCTGGATATCGTCGCGCAGCGGCGCCACGTTCACGGCGCGGAGGGCCTGCGCGGCGGAGAATCGTTCGATTTCGACGCCATCGTCCAGGAGGGCGACGAGCGCCTGCCCCACGCCGGCGCCCACGGCGGGCTGTGCTCGAGCAATCATGCCCAGAGCATCCGCCGCCGCCGCACGCACCTCCTCCGGTTCGCTCGGATCGAGCCGGGCCTCCAGGTAGGCGATCCCTTCCGGCGCAGCGATCGTTCCGTAGGCCTCGATCAGGGCGAGTTCGACGACATGTTGCCAGCTCTCGACATCAAACAGCCCCCGCACGGCGTCGAGCGTTTCGTCGGGGTACGATCGCGCCATCAGACGCACACTTTCGGCCATCAGCTGATACGACGGATCGCTCAGCGTGCCCCGCAACGCCGCCAGCAAGACACTGTCCGCATACCGCGACAGGGCGATGAGCGCGGCCTTTCGGACGATGGACGAGGCGTCGGAGCGGGTGACGCCGGCCAGCGCCTCGCGTACAAACGGGTCTCCAGCGTAGGCGGCGAGAGCGGAAGCGGAGGCCTCACGAACGGTCTCGCTGGCGTCGACGGAAAGGACGCGCAGCAGGGCATCGCGCGTCGGGGTTTCCGGCTCCAGCGCGCCGAGCGCCAGGACGGCATCGTACCGGCCGGCCATCTCATCATCCCCCTGGGCTTGACGCACCCACTCGTCGCGATCTTTCGTCTCCCGAATATCCGCCAACAGCCAGTCGCCGGCGTCGAACCGTACGAACGACACATCACCGGCAAGCGCAAAGCGGAATGTGGTGTCGCGATTTGACACGGTGAATCGCTGGGTGAAGGGGGCCGTGCCGCCTTGCAGGTTCAGCTCGACCTGGACGTCAAACCGAAACGCTGGGAACAGCACGCTGTCCTGCACCTGGCGCACCCGCACTTCGTACAGCCCGCGGTTGGCAAAAAACGTGTGATCGACTTCTATTTCAGGGTGCCCGGGCTGCTGGAGCCATTGATTAAAGAAGAAACCCAGATTGCGCCCCGACGCCTGCTCCATCGCCTTGCGGAGGTCGTCGGCAACGACATGGCGCGAGGCGTAGTCGCGTACGTACCGCCGAACCCCATTCCACCACAACACCTCGCCCAGTTCGAACCGGAGTTGATGGAGGACCATCGCCATCTTCTCGTATGTATGGCGGTCGTAGAGGGCGTTGGGGTCGTCGTATCCGTACCAGATGATTGGACGGCGCATCGACGCGGCCTCCTGCAGGTACGCCGTGCGTTGTTCGATGGTATGGGCCTGCGCCTCGTCCATGCCGGCGCTCTGTTCGATGTACACGCGCTCGAAGTAACTCGCGAAACCTTCGTTCAGCGGCAGATGGGCCCAGTTGCGGGGCACAATAAAATTGCCGAACCACTGGTGGGCGAGTTCATGAGCGATAAGATCGCGGCCGTCGAAGTCCAGCCGCGCACGCTCGTCGTGCTGGAGCTGTTCGTACATCACCGTGGCGGTGGTATTCTCCATGCCGCGCGCCGTGAAATCGCGCACGGTGACCTGTTTGTAGTTGGACCACGGGTACGCCACTCCGACCGCCTGCTCGAACACGCCCATCATGCGCGGCGTCTCGCCAAAAATGAACGAGGCGAGACGCTCGTACGCCGGCTCGACGATATAGGCCAGCGGCACCTGGCTGCCGTCGCTACGGGCATATCGATCGAGCACGGTCGTGAATTCACCCACCACGACGCTGGTGAGGTAAGAGGCATGGGAGCGAGAGAGGCGCCAATGGTCGCGCCGGAGGCCGTCGGCCAGTTGCTCCTGGGCGATGATCCCCCCGTTGGCGATCGTCGAATACGAGGCCGGCACGGTAAGGATGAGGTCCACCGACGCGAGGTCGTTTGGATAATCCCATCCCGGATACCAGTAGCGGTTATCCTGGGGCTGACCGAGCGTCCATACCTGCGTCGGCTTGGAGGAGTCGGTGCCTGCGCCGTCGACGAAGTGCATCCCCAGCCGTTGCCCGTTGCGGGTGGGATGGGCCGTGTAAGCGATGGCGACATCGAACGTATCGACGCCCAGGGGCTGTGGCGGGATGAGGGCTAGCGTGTGCCCGTCATACTGGATTTCCAGCGGAACCCGGGAGCCGTCCGTCTGGATCAGGCTCGCGTCGTGGATTTCCATGTCACGCCCGTCGAATCCGAGACGGGTCATTCCATTGACGAGCGTGCGCAGCCGATGCGTCGCAACGCCCAGGACGCGCTCCCCGGGGAAGTCGAACCGGAGGTCGAGTGTGGAGTGGAGCAGGTCGTAGTTGCTGACCGGCTCGACGAAGGCCTCGTCCGGGTTGCGGATCACCCGGTACGCCGGCGGCAGGTAGGCCGGCAAGACCTCGGCCGCGGCTTCGGCGGGCGTCGGCGTGGGCGCTGTTCGCGGCTGGATGACCCGGGGCCGGTAGGCCGGCGGGTCCGATTCGGAGGGCCGGCGTCCCGAACATCCCGCAACCGTCACCAAAACAACAACGAGCATGCCAGCCCACGCAGCGCTCAGACAAAGAGGGCGACTATTCCGCATGGTTCGATTCAAGCCTGATGACGCTGCGCGAACCGGGTGATCCGGCGGACAGCTTCTTCGATTTTGTCATATGCCGTCGCGTACGAGCAGCGCACGTACCCAGCGCCACTCGGCCCGAAGGCGTCTCCAGGAACCACGGCCACCCGTTCTTCCTCGAGCAGCTTCTGGGCGAATTCCTCCGAGGTAAAGCCTGTGGACCGGATATCCGGGAAGCAATAAAATGCCCCCTCCGGCTCGAACGTCGGCATGCCGGCATGGCGGAAGCCGTCAACAATCAGCCGACGCCGGCTGTCGTAGGCCTGTCGCATGGTTTCCACATCGTCGGCGCAATACTTCAACGCGGCCACGGCGCCGATCTGGCCGAGGGTTGGGGCGCTCATCACCACATACTGGTGCAGCTTGTACAGCGCCGCGGCGATCTCGCGGGGAGCGCACACATAACCAATACGCCATCCCGTCATCGCGTGATTCTTCGAGAAGCCCCCGAGGAGGACAGTCCGCTCCCGCAGGCCGGCCACCGACGGCACACACACGTGGCCGCTCTCACGCGCCTGACCATACACGAGCTGGTCGTAGATCTCGTCCGACAACACCATGAGGTCGTGCTCCTCCACCACTTCCGCAATCGCCTCGAGCGACTTACGGGACAGCACCGCGCCCGTCGGGTTGTTCGGGTAACCCAGAAATAGCATCTTCGTACGCGGCGTGATCCGAGACGCGATGTCTTCCGCCGTCACCTGGAACTGGTGCTCGACCGACGTGGGCACGTACACCACTTCGCCACCGGCGAACTGCGCCGTTGGACCGTAGGATACGAAACAGGGTTCGGGGATGAGGACCTCGTCGCCGGGGTCGACCAGC
The DNA here is from genome assembly GCA_034439735.1 of Rhodothermales bacterium. NCBI lineage: Bacteria > Pseudomonadati > Rhodothermota > Rhodothermia > Rhodothermales > Rhodothermales bacterium. The sequence goes on from JAWXAX010000124.1 coordinate 9,012, forward strand.
GCCAGCATGGCGAGCAGCATCGCCTCGCTCACCCCCACCGTCACGATGATCTCGGTTTTAGGGTCGTACGATACACCATAACGGCTTTTAAGATCGGCTGCGATCAACTCGCGTAATTCAAGCAGCCCGCTGTTCGCCGTGTAGCCCGTTTTCCCATCTCGCAAGCCCTGCATGGCGGCGTCGATGATCGGTTTCGGGGATACAAAATCCGGCTCGCCAATGCCGAGGGAGATGACATTTTCCATCGTCGCGGCGATTTCGAAATACCGGCGGATGCCGCTCGGTTTAACCTCGCGACCGCGTCTGGAGAGTTTGTCGGTAAGCGTGGGTCGAGAAGGTGCAATAGCCATGGCCGTATGCTGGGAACGGGATGGTGTGAGATATGAAAGCGGAACAGGAGCCGGGATCACCCGACACGTGCAAACGTTGTGAGATGTTCCTTCTCGCGCCCGCCGCCGGCGGGGCTAATATACGCCCTCCACGAGGAACGCGCATCGCTCGGGCCGGTACACCGCTCCGTTTCCGGCGTCCTTGTATTCTTAAGCCAGCGTACGAACCCAATCGAGAGTTATGGCTACTTCGTTCAAAAATTACATCGGCGGTCAATGGCAGGATGCCGCGGACAACGCCACGTTTGTCGATACCAACCCGGCCCGCTCGGCGGACGTCATCGGTCGTTTTCCCCTCTCGGGCGAGCGGGATGTCGACGCAGCCGTGCGCGCGGCGCAGGAAGCGTTTGTGACCTGGCGACGGATGCCGGCGCCGCAGCGGGGCGACTATCTGAAGCGCATCGGGGACCTGCTCACCGAGCGCAAGGACGCCATCGCCTTCGAGATGACCCGGGAGATGGGCAAAACGTTCACCGAGACGAAGGGAGACGTTCAGGAAGCCATCGACACCGCCTACTACGCGGCGTCGGAAACGCGGCGCCTCTTCGGGCACACCGTGCCGAGCGAGCTGCCGAACAAGTTCAACATGAGCATCCGACGGCCCGTGGGCGTCATCGGCGTCATCACGGCCTGGAATTTCCCGGTGGCCGTGCCCACCTGGAAGATGTTTCCCGCCATCGCCGCCGGCAACACGGTAGTCTTTAAGCCCAGCGAGGACGCGCCCCACAGCGGGATGCTGCTCGTGCAGGTGTTCGTTGACGCCGGCCTGCCCGTCGGGGTGGTGAATCTGGTCCAGGGCGCCGGCGCCACGGGCGCCGCCATTGTCAACCACCCGGGCGTGGACGCCGTGTCCTTCACAGGCTCGACGCAGACGGGCGCCAGGATCGCCGAGGTCTGCGGACGGACACACAAGCGCGTTTCGTTGGAGATGGGCGGCAAAAACCCGCAGATCGTGCTGGCGGATGCGGATCTTGACCTCGCGCTGGAGGGTGTGCTCTGGGGCGCGTTTGGCACCACCGGCCAGCGGTGCACGGCCACGAGCCGGCTCATCCTCCACGAGGCGATCCACGATACCCTCGTCGATCGCCTCATCACGGCGGCCGGACGACTCAAGCTCGGATACGGCAACGAACCAGGCGTACAGGTCGGCCCCCTCATCAACCAGAAGGCGTTTGACAAGGTGTCGTCCTACATGGACGTTGCCCGTTCGGAAGGCGTCCGGATCGCCTGCGGCGGGAAGCGCGCGATGGGAGCCGGCCTCGATATGGGCTATTTCTTCGAGCCCACCGTATTCACCGGCGTAACGCCAAACATGCGGGTGGCGCAAGAGGAAATCTTCGGGCCCGTATTGTCGGTGCTGAAGGCGTCGTCCTACGAGGAGGCGGTCGCGATCGCCAACAATACCGAATACGGCCTCTCGTCGTCGATCTACACGAAAGATGTAACGATCGCCTTCCGGGCCATTGAGGACATCGAGGCCGGCATCACCTACATCAACGGCCCGACGATCGGCGCCGAGGCGCACATGCCGTTCGGTGGCGTGAAACATACCGGCAACGGCCACCGCGAGGGCGGCTGGGAGGTGTTTGATTTCTACACGGAGACGAAGAGTGTCTACATCGACTACAGCGGGAAGCTACAGAAAGCGCAGATTGATAATCAGTAATCAGGGCTGTTCATAAAACGACTATTATTATCGCTTTGTCATCCCGGACCTGATCCAGGATCCAGAAAAATGGCTCATCCGACTAGGGTGTGTTGACATTCGGCATGGAAGAGCGGGTTTTCGATGGATTTCGTGTAGATCGAGGCGCTTTTCGAGCGCGATGCAGCGCATCTCGCGAGAA
>JAWXAX010000125.1 GCA_034439735.1 Rhodothermales bacterium
CAGCGGCCGGCCGCTGCGCGCATCCAGCACCTGCCCCAGTAGTCGTCCGCGAACGGCTTCCCGTTGGATCGGTGGCACAACGACATAAGTCCCGGACGAAAGCCGGATGTAATCCAACTCGGCGGACGACAGGATACAGCCCAGCACGGCCTCGGCGCCGGCGTTTTCGATGGCGCAAAAGGCTTCACGATGATCAACCAGTTGCGGGTCGAATGACACGGCGCGGCCGGTGAGTCGGGAGAAATACGACAGGGCCTCGACGAGCGGCACGTCCCGCAACGACACGGAAAAGCCGGCCGCCCCGGATTGCCCCAGGGCCGGCGCGGCCAGTGTCATGGCTAATAAAAGGGTCGCTATGCCTGCACGCGCGCCTCGGGCCATCAGCTTACAGTGTGTTGAGTGTACCGATAAACAGGATTGCGCCGGAGTGCGCCTCGCGGATGGCGTAGATAAACGGCCGGTCGGCGCGGAAGAAGATTTCCCGCGGCTCGTTCGGGTTGTAGCTGGTCGTGGAGACCTCGGCGGCGGTGACGGCCGCGGCTTCGGTGCCTTCTTCGTTGACCTCGACAAACGTCTTGTGGAGCACTCGGCTGATGACCAGTTCGATGGCCGGGTCCTGCGGGATGCCCGAGAAATCGGCCAGCCCCTCGACGAACGCATCCTCGATCCCGAGCGCCGTCAGGGCGTCGTTCAGCGTCTGCTTGTATTCCAGGGTAAAACGGGGCAGGAAGATGTTGACGGCCTGATCGTCGAAGTCATCGACGAGGCGGGCCCATTTTGTGTCGTCAAGGGAGGCGATCAGCGCCGGCAGATCCTCCGTCGTTTCGGGCAGGATGACCGTCATCCGGTACTGGCCGTTGCCGTACGGGAGATCGATCGAGGCGAAGTCGTCGCCGGCCTGGTAGGGCACCGTCGCCTTCATCCGCATGAGCGGCGCCTGGGTGATGGCGCCGTCGGAGCCCGTGAACGGCTCGGGCTGCGTGGCCGCGGCGTCGAACTGGTATTTCCAGCTGCCTTTGAAGTAGATGGCATTGATGAGATACATCACCGCGTCGTCCGGAATCGCGTCGATGATGGTCTCGATCTTATCGTTGGTCTTGTCCGCCACCCAGTCGTTGATGACGTCGACGGACGCCGGCGCCCGGAAGTCCAGCGACTCGACCACAGCGTCGTAATACGTGGTGTTGGTCTCTATAAACGCCGGCGCCGGGGTAAAGGTCGCCTCGTGCCAGATCGAGTTGGCGATGTCGGTCTGGACAAGCGGATCGAGCCCCTGGAGGTACTCCATGAGCGATTTCGAGGCCGTGTTCAGGTCCTCGACGGACAGGCTGGCGTGACCGAGCGTTTCCACCATCTGGTCGCGCGTGTCGCCGGCGGCGCCGTTGACGGCCATGCCGAGGGCGAAGGTCACGCTGGTCGGGGAGATAAACAGGTTCTCGTCGGGTGCGTCATCGGCGAGCGCGGCGTAGAGACGCAATCCAAAGGCATTGCTAGCACCGACGACCGATTGTTCGCTCGCGGAGAGCGCGCGGAGGTCAGGGTTGGCTTCGTCGACGGAATCACACGCCGGCGCGAGAAGGGCAAGCGCCAGCAGGGCCGTCAGGGAAGCATGTTTTATGGGTATGGGTATCAGGGATATGTTCATGATCGTGTACGTCGATGGGTGGATGGGGCGTGCGCGCGGCGTCGCGTTCATGGACGGTAGATTTCGTATCCATTGGCGGTGCGGCGATAGGCCAGGTTGACCGACGCGCAGATGTCGGTGAGGACGGATTCGAGGGATTGTGGCGAGGGTTGGATGTAGCCAACGGAGACCTCGCCAAGGGTTCGTTCGACCGCGATGGTGCGGCCGTATCGCCGGCCGAGCTCGTCGGTCGCCAGCCGGAGGGGAAGGCCCTGGAAGGCCAGGCCGCCGCTGCGCCACGCGAGGGTTAGGTCCAGCGCGACCGTTGTGGGTCGTTTCGGGCGTGTGGTGTCGGCGTGGACGACGGTTTCCTGGGCGGCATCGAGGGTGACGCCGGCATCGTCCGGCACGAGCGCCTGGACGAAGACGCGGCCTTCCTCGACGGCGACGCGGGTTTCGCGGGCGTCGAGCGCCGGGCGCGTCGATACGTTGAAGCGGGTGCCGAGGACCTGGACGCGGGCATTGTGTGTCTCGACGACAAACGGGGAGCCATCGGATGCAACGCTGAAGAACCCTTCACCATCGAGGCGGACGGTGCGAGAGAGCCGGCCCAGGAACGGACGATAAGTGAGCGAGGAGGCGCTGTTGAGCTCGACGGTCGAGCCGTCCGGTAGATGGGCCACGAGCCGTTCGCCGGGCAGCGCCTCGATGGTCCGTAATGTCGTCCACCACAGGAGGCCGCTGATAACGAGCAGGACGACCGAGGCCGCAAGGGCGAGCATCTGATAGGAATGGAGTGGAAATACCAGCCGCAGGGTCGGTGCCTTCGCCTCCGCGACGCGTCGCAACACGTCGTCGGTGAAGGTATTCGAAAACGTCGCGGCGCCGCCGGCGTGGATGGCCTCGCGGAGCCATTGATGCTGCCGGTGCAACAACGCCGCGTCCGGGGAGGTGCGCAGCAGGTCGTCGAGCCGGGCGGCCTGGTCGGGCGACAGCTCGGTGTCCAGCGAACGCAGGATCAGCGCTTCGTCATGCTCGTTCATCGTCGTGCAGGTAAGGGAGCAGCAGCTCGCGTAATTTGGATTGGGCGCGCGACAGGCGCGATAACACAGTTCCTAACGGGAGGTCGAGGGCGTCGGCCGTCTCGCGGGTTGAAAACCCCTCGATGAGCCGAAGCACGATGACGGACCGGAAGGCCGGCGGCAGCTGGTCGATCGCCCGGCGCACCAGATGGCGCTTTTCGGCAGCCAACACCGGTCGGTCGGTCTGCTCCTTCGACGCCATATTGGCCAGGGCTTCCGGTTCGGCCGGCGCGAGGCGTTGCCGCGTCCGTTGCCGGCGTTTGAGTGCGTTGAGCGAGAGGTTGACGGCGATCCGGTGCAGGTACGTCGCGACGGACGAGTCGCCCCGGAAGGTGTCGATCGTCCGGTAGAACCGGATAAACGTCTCCTGGCCAATGTCTTCCGCTTCGTCGCCGGGGCCCATCATCCCGATCACCACTGCCGCGACGCGATCCTTGTACGCATCGACGAGGACGCGAAAGGCATCCCGGTCGCCGGATCGGATCCGCTCGATCAGGGCAGCCTCGCCGGCATACACTCTGGCTTCGCCTCGTTTCTGGGTTTCGTGCAACGATATCACCCGATTGCGCCTCTCTTCGGTCTGGTGTCGCTCGTTAGACACCGGGTAGGCTCGGTCTATTCCCGAAAGGTGACATCGCATCACCCATGAATTCCGATATACCCCGCCTCGCCGGCGACGACATCCCCGGCGGCGCTGATTTCAGCCAGAAAAACCAGTTCGGTCCGCCCGCCTTTCGCTGCCTCGTACGGCGCCTCGACCCGGATGTAGTTGTCGGTATACCCGTGCATCAGGCCGCTGTCGTGGGCATGCTCCCAGTGGACGGGCCGGGTCTGCCCGAGGTGCGTGCGGTAGAATGCGAGGCGTTTTTGCTCAGACAACACGCGTAGCCGGCGATTCCGGCGCGAGCGCACTTCGGGAGGCACAGGCGTTTTGCCGTCTGGCAGGAGGCGGCCGACAGCCGCGGTATTCGGGCGCTCGGAATACGTAAAGGCGTGGAGATAGGCGAGGGGCAAGTCGGCCAGGTACGCGTGTGTCGTTTCGAACGAGCGGTCATCTTCGGCGGGGAAGCCGACGATCACATCCGCGCCGATGGCGGCGTGGGGGAGGACGGAGAGAATGCGTTCGACGCGGGCGGTGTAGACGGCGCTTCGATACCGCCGTCGCATCGCGCCGAGGACCGCGTCGTCCCCGCTCTGTAGCGGGAGGTGAAAGTGGGGCTGGAAGGCGCGCGAGCCGGCGACGAAGTCGATGAGCGCATCAGTGAGCAGATTGGGCTCGATCGAGGATATCCGATACCGCTCGACGCCGTCCACCGCGTCGAGCGCGGCGACTAGATCGAGCAGCGACTCCCCGCTATCTTCCCCGAACAGCCCGATGTTTACGCCGCTCAGGACGATTTCGCGAAAGCCACGGCCGGCGATGTCCTGGGCCTGACGAACGGTTTCGTGGATGGACTGGGAGCGACTGCGGCCACGGGCGAGGGGGATCGTGCAGAAGGCGCACGTATAATCGCACCCGTCCTGTACCTTCAGAAAGGCCCGGGCCCGCTCGCCGGCGTGGTAGGCCGGCCCGAAGGTGTCCGCTTCGTCGATGCAGGATACATGGACCTGGCTGGCTTCTCCCTTTTCGAAGGAGCGGATAAGGCCAAACAGGTTGAACTTTTCCCTGGCTCCGAGGACGGCATCGACCCCGGGGATGGCGGCGATCTCTTCCGGCTGGAGCTGTGCGTAACAGCCGGTGACGATCACGAAGGTATGTGGATTGGCCCGCAACGCGCGCCGGATGACCTGCCGGCACTTGCGGTCCGCCTCGTCCGTCACCGTGCAGGTGTTGACAACCGTAACGTCCGCCGGCTCGCCGAAAGCCACGGCTTCGAAGTTACGGGCGACAAACGATTCCTGGAGGGCGCCCGTCTCCGCGTAATTGAGCTTGCAGCCGAGGGTATAAAAGGAAACACGCGCCATATGCTGCAAGCGGATTGCGGGAAACTGGCCGCCCGGGTCTTAATCAAGAATCGGTGCGGCGAATGGGATGAATCCGTATCTTACTGGCCGTTCTCGTTGGGACGCGACGTAAGGAGGACACGAGGTATCGTCTCCCCACGGGGACGGCCGATTGGATTCTATAAACTTAACTAGACGAACATTGATCGCCCGAGAAGGATATTTCATCGTTGCCATGGCCACCCTGTTTGCCATCGTGTGCGTGATGGTGGGGCTACAAATAGAATCCAAACTGCGTTTGTTCCTAATTGCTCTGGGTGCGATTGCCCTGGCGTTCACCCTCTATTTCTTCCGGGACCCTCGGCGCACGGTGCCCGTACATCCGGATGCGGATCGGATGATCCTGGCGCCGGCGGACGGGAAGGTGGTGGAGATCGTGGCGGAGACCGACTCGTTGTATATCAAGGGGCCTGTTCGTCGGATATCGATCTTCCTGTCCCCGCTCAACGTGCATGTCAATCGGGCGCCGGTAACCGGCGTGGTGGAGTTCGATCAGTACGTATCGGGCGATTACCTCGTCGCGTGGCACCCGAAGGCGAGCGAAAAAAACGAGCGGTCGCAACTGGGGGTACGCCATCCCAGTGGGGCGCCGGTATTGTTCAAGCAGATCGCCGGCGCCGTGGCGCGGCGTATCGTCTATCATATCACGGTGGGCGATTCCGTGCAGGCAGGGGAGCGTTTCGGCATCGTCAAGTTCGGGTCTCGGATGGACGTACTGGTTACGCCGGACGTACACTTTGATGTCGTCGTTGGGCAGAAGGTCACGGCTGGCGAAACCATTCTGGGATTTTTCCCGCCCGCCGATCCAGCCCGTGTCGTCGGCGCGGCGCGGCAGGGGGGCCTCGAGTGAGCGATATGGCGACCCCTCCCAGCGACAACCAACCGCCGAGCCATCGAATGGCGAAACAGCGTAGATTTCGCGAACGTCTGATGGCGTATCGCGCGAACCGGGGCGCCCGCCCACGGCGGCAGATCCCGCTCGTGGCCGTGCCCTCATTTTTTACGCTCATGAACCTGTTGTGTGGGTTCGGGGCGATCATCCAGATCCATGAAGGGCGCTTCGATCAGGCCGGGTGGCTCATCGTCTTCGCCGGCTTTTTTGACGCGCTGGATGGGATGATGGCGCGCCTGACGAACGCGTCGAGTATGTTCGGCGTCGAGTTGGACTCCTTGAGCGACATCGTCTCCTTTGGTGTCGCGCCGGCGTTCCTCGTGTATATCTTCGGGCTCCAGCAGTTTGGTCTTCTGGGGCTGATCGTGTCCGCGTTGCCGGCGTTGTGCGGCGCCGTGCGTCTGGCCAGGTTCAACCTGAGCGTCGATACTCAGGGGGACAAGCCGGAATATTTCAGCGGCTTGCCCATACCGATCCAGGCGGCCGCCATCGTGGCGCTGATCCTGAATATCAAAGATGTGACCTGGCTAAATCAGTTCAGCTTCAGCTCGATCTCGCTCCTGATCCCGATCGTGGCGGTGCTGGCCGGCCTGATGGTCTCTACCATCCCCTTCGACGCACTGCCGAAGCCGACGCTGCGCTACATCCGGTTGCACCCGTACAAGTTCGGCGCCTGCGCGATCGGCCTGCTCCTTACAATCTTCCTCCAACAGGTCGGTCTCCTGATCTCGATCCTGGTGTATATTCTGGCCGGGCTGACGAATGCCGCGGTTCGTGTGGGTAGAGCCATCATGAACACACCGACGGAATCTCCGATCCAGAACAACGAATATCCCTGAACCGCGCGCACGAGCGCATTGATGTCGCCATGTATAAAGCCATCGCCACCATCACGTTACGCCCTTCGATCCTCGATCCACAGGGGAAGGCCACACAACGTGCCCTGCACGACCTGGGCGCGTCACTGGTCGAGAGCGTTCGCATCGGGAAGTCCGTCGAACTCATGATCGACGCGGCCACGGAGGCCGAGGCGCGTGAGGTGGCGGCCCGGGCGTGTCAGCAGCTCCTGGCCAACTCGGTCATGGAGGATTACCGGATAACCGTGGAGGCGCAGCCGGCTATGCGCGCCTGAACGCCGACGAGCGAAACTCAAGACAACTAAGCATGCGATACGAACCGCAACATCCTGATACACGTCCGGCCTCGTCGGTCGCGCCGGATGAGGAGGTGCTGGTCGAAGAGGGTACGGAAGAGCGCCTGGACACCCCGTGGCGCGTGATCTTGTATAACGACGACATCCACTCATTTGAGGAGGTGATCCTGCAGATCGTCAAGGCCACGGGGTGTACGGATAGTCAGGCCGAAGCACACGCTTGGACCGTCCACACGCAGGGTAAGGCTGCCGTGTTTGAAGGGACGTTTGAGGAATGTTTTCGCGTGCAGGGCGTGCTGCGCGAAATCCAGCTGGTGACCGAGATCGAAGGGTGACCGGGGATACGCTGTGCGCCCGATTCAGGCGCTGCGGCGGAGGGTGATATTCTCCTGGAGGACGTGTACGTTCGATTCGGTGGCGATACTGGGAGCCGGCGTGGCGGTGTCCGGCGCTGAGAATAGGGGCAGCAGCGTGTCTGTCAGCTTCGCATAGTCCTGCGCCCCACGGGAGTTGAGGTCGAGGTCAAAAACCGTCGCTCCGCCCTTATACGAGTTCGCGAGGGAGGAACAGGTACGAATTTCTACATCGAGCACCTGGGCCGGATACCTCCCTTGAAGGTATTCGCGGTACCGGTCGTGCACGCGCCGGCGGGCGTCCACCTGGGTGAGTACGAAGTAGGGGAGATGGAGGTCGGGGTTCAGCTTGTCGCGGATGACGCGGATGGTCTCGGCGGTTTGTTCGGCGCCCATCACGGGCTGGTACTCGGGCGTGACCGGGATGAGCGTATAGTTGGAGGCGACGAGTGCGTTGAGACTGAAAACCGTGATGGCGGCGGCGGTGTCGAAGATCACCATGTCATATTCGCTGCCACGGGCGAGGGCTTCCTTGATAAAGAACACGTCGGTTGCCTTGTTCAGGTGCCGCATCTTGCTCGTCATCATGGTGGAGCTGGGGAGGATGTCGAGGGAGCCGACCCGTGTGAGCTGGATCTCGCGAAGGGAGGCGCCGGGCTCGAAGAGCTCGAGGCACGAGCCGGCGCTGGGGCGCTGCTGGAGGCCGAGCATGCTCGTGAGGAAACCCTGGGGGTCCAGATCCACAAGCAGCGTTCGGTGCCCTGTGAGGGAGAGGGCGGCCGAGAGATTGACAGCCGTGGTAGTCTTCCCCGTCCCGCCTTTGTGGCTACAGATCGTAAGAATGCGCATGCGAGGTCTATCGCTTGATGAATCGCGGTTCGTTCGCCCGAGGCTGTCCGGCTCCATGCCTCCGCTTATTAATGTCCCTGCCGTTTGAGAAGCCGCTCGATGCGGTCGACCCGGGCGTTGAACTGCGGGTCGGTGTCCATATAGCCCTCGATCGTCCGCAGCGCGTGGATGACCGTGCTGTGGTCGCGGCCGGCAAAGTAGGCGCCGATCGACTTCAACGACTGGTGCGTGAGCAGTTTGGCGAAGTGCATCACCGTTTGCCGGGCGAGCACGACTTCCCGTTTGCGCGACTTCCCGACGATGTGCTCGCGGAGGATGCCGAACTCTTCCGAAACCACGTCCATGATTCGCTCCAGCGTGATGCGCGTCATGGGGGTGCCTCGTTCACCCAGGACCTCGCACACGAGTCGTTCGTCGATCTCCGTCTGGTGGAGCAGGCTGTGCGCCAGCAGCTTGGTCAGAATACCTTCCAGGTCGCGGATGTTCGTGGACACCGACCGGGCGATCGTATCGATCACTTCGGGGGGTAAGTCCAGGTTATACCGCCGTGATTTCTGCAATAGGATGGCGGCACGCGTCTCGAAATCTGGCGCACTGATATCCGCCGTCAACCCCCACTGGAAACGGGAGACGAGGCGGGCATGAATGCCCTGGATGTCGCGCGGCGGGCGGTCGGCGCATAGGACGATCTGTCCGCCCGATTGGTGGAGGACGTTAAACAGGTGGAAGAACTCTTCCTGGGTGCGTTCCTTGCCGCTGAGGAACTGGATGTCGTCCACTACCAGCACGTTCAAGCCGCGGTAGAAGTTGGCGAAATCGTGGCTCCGGTTATTCCGGATGGCCGCGATAAACTGGTTCGTGAAGTTGTCACTCGACACATAGACCACGCGCAGGTCCGGATGGACGCGCATGGCCTGGTGGCAGATGGCCTGGGCGAGGTGCGTCTTTCCCAGGCCGACGTTCCCATAGATGAACAGGGGATTAAAACTCGTCGACCCCGGTCGGTGGGCGATGGCCAGGGCGGCGTTGCGCGCCAGGCGGTTGCCGTCGCACTCCACGAACTCATCAAACGTGTAGTGTTCGTTCAGCTGAGGCGGGGCGATGTTGTCGTCCTGCACGGAGCCAGAGGCGGAAGGGCGCGCGGACGCGGGAGCCGGCGCAGGTTCGGGTTCGCGGATGGACATCGGCATGCCGTCGCCGGCCGGCAACGGCTCGCGGGTATAGTGGCGTTCGGCGGGTGGTTCCGCCTCCTCGAAGCGAGAACCGCCGATGGTATACGCCGGCCGCGCATTCGGGCCCAGCACCAGGCGGACGCTGTCGTCCATGACCTCCCGGAAATGCTCCTCAATCCACCGTTGGTGGAAGGCGTTCGGTACCTCCAGATTCAGAATTTGCTTTTCGTGACCGTCGAGAGACAGCGCCCGAATAGGACGGATCCAGGTTTCGTAGCTATAAGCGGGCACTCTGCTCGAAATCTGCGCAAGACAGTCAGTCCAGACGGTTTGTGCCCGTGCGTTCATGCGAGTTGACAGAGATAGCGAGTTGATTGGTCGCTGATGTGCGGTAAAAAAGGGTCTTAAGAGTACGTCTCGAAACGGTTCACTTGCAACCAGACATCGGCGCAATTTTCCCACACGTTATTGGACAGGTTACCCACAGCTTTTGACGCCCCCGCACCGGGTTTTCAACAGGTTGTCCACACGGGCGTACATGTTCCGGGTTCAATGTTTGGGGTTCCGTGTTTTATAAAGAAAAAACCCGGAACTCCGCACCCGGAACCCTTCTCTCTTCATTCGTTGCAGCCGCATGGATCGGAAGATTATCCACATCGATATGGACGCTTTTTTTGCGTCTGTCGAGCAGCGGGACGACCCTTCGCTGCGAGGCCGGCCCGTGGTCGTGGGTGGCAGCCCGACAGGTCGTGGGGTGGTGGCGGCCGCCAGCTATGAGGCGCGCGTCTACGGCATCCACTCCGCCATGCCGGCTCGAACGGCGCTGAGGCTCTGCCCGGACCTCGTCTTCGTCCGAGGCGATTTTGCGCGGTATCGCGAGGTGTCCAGCCAGATGCGAGGCATCGTGTCGGACTATACGGCGCTTATCGAGCCCATGAGCCTCGATGAATGTTACCTCGATGTTTCCGATCTGCCCCACGGATTTAAGACCGCCACCGCCGTGGCCAGGGAGATCCGGGCGCGCATCCGGGACGAACTTCGCCTCACGGCCTCCGCAGGGGTGGCGCCGCTCAAGTTTGTAGCTAAAATGGCATCCGACTTCAAGAAGCCGGATGGCCTGACCGTCGTTCCGCCCGCGCGCCTGCTGGACTTCCTCCACCCGCTAAAAGTCGCCCGCCTACCGGGCGTCGGTCCGGCGACGGAGGCGTTTCTGCACGAACACGGTATCCACACGATCGGTGATCTGGCCGTCGTATCCAGGGAACACGCCGATGGGTTATTCGGGAAGTTCGGCTGGCGGTTATGGGAACGCGCCAACGGAATCGATGCGGGAGAAGTGCGCATCCATCACATCCGTAAGTCCCGCAGCGCCGAGCGCACCTTCGCCGAAGATATCGCCGTGCGCCCCGAGATGCATCGCGCGCTGGAGTCCCTCGCCGCTCGCGTGTGCCACGAGATGGCGCGCGATATGCTGTTGGCGCGCACGGTTCGGATCAAAGTCCGCTACCGCGACTTTACTACATTCACCCGCGCCACTACCCTGTTCGACGCCACCGCCGACGAAGCCCTCGTCGCCCGGGTCGCCATCACCCTGCTTGAACATGTGGCGCCTGTACAGCCCGTCCGTCTCCTCGGCGTAGGCCTCGCCAACCTGGTTTATCCTGATACCCCGAGGCAGCTGCGTCTGGATCTGTAAACGCGTTGAACGTTAACTCGTCGTCCCGAGCCCAGCGAGCGGCCCCCACTTTTCACTTTTCACTTTTCATTTTCTGCTATGCTCGAGCGCCTTCAGCAAGCCCTTTCCGACTATCATTTCGCCGGCGTACCCCTGTACGATATCGTGATCATCGCCGGAGTGTGGATCCTACTTGCCGGCATCCTGCTCTTCATTCAACAACAGGCCGGCGCGCGTCTGGAACGGATGGCCGCTCGGACCTCCAACCTGATCGACGACCTGCTGTCGACCGTCGTGAATAACACGCGGGGCTATTTTCTGCTGGCGATTGCGTTTCTGTTTGCACTGGGGTTCGGGGAAATTCCCGACGGGGCGGCCCTGGTGATTCGCCGCATCGTGTTATTGATCTGCCTGATCCAGATGATCGTGTGGGGGTCAAGCTTGATCACCCTGTGGATCGACAATTACCGGAAACGGCGGTTTGAGGAAGACCCGGCGGCGGTAACCACCATGATAGCGGTGGCCTTTCTCGGCCGCTTGGTGCTCGGCCTCATCGCTATTCTAATCGCGCTCGACAATTTTGGGGTTGACGTGACGGCTCTTGTCGCCGGCCTGGGGATCGGCGGCATCGCGGTCGCCCTGGCCTTACAAAACATTCTCGGGGACCTGTTTGCTTCGTTATCGATCATCCTCGACAAGCCGTTTGTCGTGGGAGATTTTCTGATCGTGGGCGACACGCTGGGTTCGGTGGAGAAGGTGGGGTTAAAAACCACCCGGCTGCGCAGCATCTCTGGCGAACAGATCATCGTGTCCAATAGCGACCTGTTATCCAGCCGCATCCGGAACTTCAAGCGGATGTACGAGCGCCGGGTCGTGTTTGAGATCGGGGTGATCTATGAGACCAAGCGCGAAGTACTCGCCGAGATCCCCGAGATGCTCAAGGCGATCGTCCTATCGCACGAGAAAGTTCGGTTCGACCGCGCCCACTTCAAAGGGTTTGGCGACTTCGCGCTGACCTTCGAGGTGGTGTATTTTGTGCTCAGTTCGGACCACGTGTTGTACATGGACATCCAGCAGTCCATCAACCTGGAACTCTTCCGACAGTTCGAGGAGCGCGGCATCGGCTTCGCCTATCCGACGCAGCTGGTGTATACCAAAAGCGTGGAGGCAGCGGCGTGATCGACACGTACCGCACCCTCGCCGGCCCCGTCCGCGCCGAACTTAAGGTCAAGGGCTCGCGGTTCATCGCCGAGGCCTTCCCGATTACGGCCCCCGAGGAGGTGACGGCACACGTCGCGGCCATCCGCAAGCGGGCCTATGACGCCACCCACCACTGCTTCGCCTATCGCCTCGGTGATGATTTTCGCTACAGCGACGGAGGAGAGCCCTTCGGCACGGCCGGCCAACCCATCCTCCGGCAGATCGATGCGAAGGAGGTGACGAATACACTGGTGGTGGTGACCCGGTATTTCGGCGGGGCGAAGCTGGGCACCGGCGGACTCATCCGCGCGTATGGTGACGCGGCCGCCGCTGCGATGGCGGAAATCGTTGTCCGGGAAGAGGTTGTGCTCGTCATGCTGAAGTTGCGATTTCCGTACGATGAGACCTCGCCGGCGATGCGGCTGATCGAGGAGATGGAGGGGAAGCTGGTCGGATCGACCTACGGCGACGACACGGAACTGGAGGTGGCCGTCCGCGCATCGCGTGTGCAGGCGTTTCGGGAGGCGTTTGTGGAGCGGTTGCGGGGGCGAGGGGCGATCGATTAATGCGGCCGCGATATCTCGGGGCCCTACGATTGTTGAGTGCGGCGAGCGGCCACCGCCAGTTCGTCACACCGGTTGTTGAGCCTGTCGTCCGCGTGGCCTTTAACCTTGGCCCAGACGATCTTGTGGCGCTTCTCAAGCTCCAGCAGGCGCTTCCAGAGATCCTGGTTCTCCACCGGCTTCTTGCTTGCCGTCAGCCAACCGTTTTTCTGCCACTTCTTGAGCCAGCCGTCCGTGAAGGCGCGTAACATGTAGGCGCTGTCGGTGTGGAGGGTGACTTCGCAGGGTTCCTTGAGGGCGTCCAGCCCCTCGATCGCCCCCGTGAGCTCCATGCGGTTGTTGGTAGTGAGCTTCTCGAAGCCCGTGAGTTCGCGCTGGGTGGCGCCGTGGATCAGGATGGCGGCCCAACCGCCCGGCCCCGGGTTGCCGCTGCAGGATCCGTCGGTGTAGAGGACGATGTGCTTCAAACGAGCGTTGAACGTTTTTGGGTTTGGACGTTTAACGAGGTCCGGTCGAGAGAATGAGCCGGCCCACCAGGATACGCATTCCACGGTATCCGACTGTACACGAACGATGAAATTTGTCGATTACGTCACCATCTCGGTCCGCAGCGGGAAAGGCGGCGCCGGCGCTATATCCTTCCGGCGCGCCAAGTATGAACCCAACGGTGGGCCCGATGGGGGCGACGGCGGAGCCGGCGGCTCAGTGATCCTCGAAGGCGATACGCACCTCTACACGCTACTCGACCTACGCTACAACCGCCACCACTTTGCCGACAACGGCAAGCCGGGCTCTGGGGCCAATAAACAGGGCCGGAGCGGCGACGATATCGTCCTCCGCGTCCCGATGGGTACGGTGGTGCGGAACCTGGAGACCGACGAGATCATCGGAGAGATCGTCGCGCAGGGCCAACAGCTCATGCTGGCCCAGGGCGGCCGCGGTGGCAAGGGCAATACGTTTTTTAAGACATCCACCCACCAGACTCCCCGATACTCGCAGCCGGGTGAACCGAGCATCGAACTGGAAGTCGTCCTCGAACTCAAGCTCCTGGCCGATGTCGGTCTCGTCGGCTTTCCGAACGCCGGCAAAAGCACGCTTGTGGCGTCCCTCTCCGCGGCTCGCCCGAAGATTGCGGACTACCCGTTCACTACCCTTGAGCCGGCCCTCGGGGTCGTGCGTGTCGAGGAGTATAAGTCGTTCGTCATCGCGGATATCCCCGGCATTATTGAGGGGGCGAGTGAGGGCCGCGGCCTCGGGCTCCAGTTCCTGAAACACATCGAGCGGAACGCGATCCTCCTGTTCGTTATCCCGGTCACCGACGACGACCCGGGCGCCTCGTATCGTATCCTGCTCAACGAGTTGGAGGCGTTTAATGCGGACCTGCTTCGGAAGCCACGGATGGTCGCGCTCAGCAAGATCGACCTCTTGCCCGTAGAAGACGCCGACGAGTGGATTACGATGGTTCGCGCCGGTTTCCCGGCCAATCTGCACATCGTCCCGATCAGCGCCGTCGCACAAAAAGGGCTGGAGAGGTTACGTATGGACCTCTGGAATCGTCTAGAGAAGAGTAAGGGATGACACGCAGGCCGGCGGCATCCCGCCTTGTGCCTTCCGAATCGATTCCCCATGCCCCACGTACCCGACGACTCCCCGGATGAACAACGCGCGCTGATCGCGCTGTCGCTGGTGCCCGGCGTGGGACCCGGCAGGATCAGACTGCTGGTGAACGCCTTTGGATCTGCCGCCGAGGCGCTTGAGGCGCCGCGCGCCGCGCTGGCGCGGCTGGAGGGATTCGGCGGCATCACCGCGGACGCGATCGTCAAGTTCGATGGGTATGACCTGGTCGAGGAACAATGGCGCCGCGCATGCCAGGTCGAGGCTCGCATGGTCACCGAATGGGACCCCCTCTACCCCGAAGCGCTGCGTACGATCTATGATCCCCCGGTTTTTTTGTGGATGCGCGGTGAGGCCGTGGCGGCAGACCAGCGGGCGATCGCCATCGTCGGGACGCGCAAGCCGTCGGAATACGGGAAGCGGATGAGTGAGCGGTTCGCTGGCGAACTCGCCGAGCGCGGCTATACCATCGTGAGCGGACTGGCCTACGGAGTGGACGCGATCGCCCACGCGGCGGCCCTGCAGGCCGGTGGCCGCACGCTGGCCGTGCTGGGGTCCGGGGCCGATTGGATTTATCCCGCCCGAAATCTCCCGCTGGCCATGCGCATCCAGGCGGCTGGCGCCATCTTCTCCGAGTACCCCCTCGGCGCCCGCCCGGATGCCGTGCATTTTCCCCGGCGCAACCGGATCGTGAGCGGCTTGTCGCTCGGTACACTGGTGGTCGAGGCCTATGAAAAAGGCGGCGCGCTGATCACGGCCGGCCTGGCGCTGGAGCAGAACCGCGAGGTGTTCGCCATCCCGAGCGCATTGACCAACGCGGCCGGAGCGGGAGCCAACCGGCTCATCCAGCGCGGCCACGCCAAACTTGTGCAATCGGTGGACGACGTGCTTATCGAGATCGAGCCGGCGTTTGAAGCGAAATCAACCCCGACAGCGCCGCCGCTCGATCTGAATCCCACCGAGCGGCAGCTTTACGAGGCGCTTGCTTCAGAACCGATACACATCGATACCCTGTGCGCGCGTACCGGCTTCGATACCTCGACAGCGCTCGTGTATTTGCTCAGCCTCGAATTCAAGGGATTGGTGTTTCAGATGGCCGGCAAACAGTTTTATATCAGCGACCGTGCGCGATAACCCGACGATAGCGCGTGTTGCCGTTCGAACCCGTAGGGACACGATACTTGTCAGGCGCTATAGAGTATATCTAGGTATTGCGCTGTAGCGTTGCGACTCTGAATGATTTGTTGCGCTGATCCGCAAGCTAATTGGGCTACTTCCTCCTCGTTATTTACTGACTTTACCTTTACGCGTTTACTCGTTGCGCGTTATTCGATCGGTATGAAAATCACGCTCCACAGCGCAACGGTGCGTACCAGGATACCAAACGTTCAACGGAAAAACGTGAAACGCGTAACGTCAGTTATTTAGTACTGTCATCCCCGACCCCGATCGGGGACCCATACAAGGTTTAATTTTGCACAAAACCGTGCCTGGCACCGCAAGTAAGCCATTATGAAGTCTCCTGTGGATCCCCGCGTTCGCGAGGAGGACGAATTACTGACGTTACGCGCACACAGCGCGAATGTCATCCTGAACGCAGTGAAGGACCTTTCTAAGACGCGTCGATGGCGTTTTTTAACGCAAAATCGCGTTCTAGAAAGACGCTTCACGAGGCTCAGCGTGACATGCATGCCGGGTTGCGTAACGTCAGTTAGAAGGCTTTGCATGATCTTCTGTCCAGGTAGAACGGTGTGGCGCCAAGTGTACTGGCTCAGCGTGATCGCAACCCTACAGCGTCTGACTTATGTTGTGTCCCTCTTGACCGCCATCGTGTCCTGATGAATCGCGCGCCGTTGAACGTTTAGCCGCTCGGGCGTTAAAGAGGGCCACTCGAACGGTAAACGTCGGTGCAAGAACCAGGGATCAGTATGGAAATGGAGCGCGAGGAGACACAGATCATCCTTGAGGTGCCGGCCGGTTATACCGAGTCCGAGCGCCTGGATGTGTACATCACGGGTTTCGTCGCGAACGCGACGCGGACAAAGGTGCAGCAGGCGCTTCAGGACGAGCGAGTTCGGGTTAACGACCGGGTCGTCACCCGCTCGTCGTACAGAGTCCAGGGCGGCGATCACATCGTCTGCACCGTCCTCCGGCAGCCACCCGTCGAGGCGCGGCCTGAAGCGATACCTCTGGAGATTGTGTATGAGGATGCATGGCTGCTGGTGGTCAACAAACGCGCCGGCATGGTCGTGCATCCCGCCTACGGCAACCGGACGGGTACGCTGGTGAACGCGTTGCTGCACCATCTCGGCGCCGGACCGATATCGTTCGAAACGGAAGAGGAGGAGGAAGAGGAGGTCGTGGTCGGCCTTTCGATGGCCACGGCGCGCCCGAGAGGTATGGAGGGAATCGATATCCGGCCCGGAATCGTGCATCGGTTGGACAAGGACACCTCGGGCCTGCTCGTGGTCGCCAAGGACGACGCCACCCACGCCCACCTCGCAAGGCAGTTCTACGACCGCACGAGCCGTCGCACGTACGAGGCGCTCGTCTGGGGAGAGCCAACGCCGCGCGAGGGCGTGATCGAGACGTCGCTGTTTCGGGACAGTCGGGATCGGCGGAAGATGGCGGTGGTGCCGGCGGAAAAAGGCAAACGCGCCGTCACGCACTACGCACTGATCGAATCGTTCGGTTATACCTCGCACCTCCAGTTCAGGCTGGAAACCGGGCGCACGCACCAGATACGCGTCCACGCCGAATATCTCCGGCATCCAATCCTCGGGGACGCCACCTATGGCGGGCAAGAGGTTCGGTTCGGACCGCAAAGCTCCAAACGAGCGTCGTTTTTTCGTAACTTGTTCGAGCGCATGCCGCGGCAGGCGCTGCATGCCCGCACCCTTGGGTTTACCCACCCCAAAACTGGCGTGGCCATGGATTTTGACTCACCGGTGCCCGAGGACATGGCGTGGGTGATGGAACGCCTCCGCGATGTCGACGCCCTGTTGTACCGCGGCGAGTAGGTACACGATCCGTCGTGTACTGCCTGCCAGGAAGCACGGCTCCGGGGATTTGGCGAGGATCGGAACGAGTCCCCCCCTGGGTCGTTCTTGCTTGCCATAATTGGCCGGCCGGCCATCGCATGCGCTGCCTCGAAGATTACCCGGAGTTGACGTGTTCGAAATCGCCCAGTTGTTAACATCGAAGACGGTGCGCGTCCAGCTTCCGGGGAGCACGAAGGCCGAGGTGTTGAAACACCTCCTCGAGCTTCTGGAAGACGATCCCCGGATTGGCGATTTTGAGCGGGTCCGGGAGGCCGTCCTGGTTCGCGAGGCGTTGATGTCCACCGGCGTTGGTAAAGGACTCGCTCTGCCCCATGCACGGACGTCGGCTGTTGACGAAATTGTCGCCGCATTTGCCACCTCGGCCCACCCCGTGCCATTCGATGCGATCGATGGGGAGCCTGTGCAGCTTTATTTTTTGCTCGTCGGGCCCGAAAACGCCCGATCCGAGCATATAAAGACCATGAGCCGCGTATCCCGACTGATGAACGAAGCCGCCTTTCGTGAGCAGTTGCTGGCGGCGAAATCGGCCGCGGCCATCATCGCCCTGTTTGAAGAAAGCGAACGAAACCTGGGATGAGCAGCCGTCTGAAGAATATTACCGGTACCTTCGACATCCTGCCGGCCGGCGCAAGCCGCGAGGGGGTCCATGCCCAGGGCGCGGCCGAATGGCGGTACATCGAACACCGTATCCGGTCGATCTTCGAGCGCTTCCAGTTCGAAGAGATTCGCACGCCAATCCTCGAACCCACCGAGTTGATCGCCCGGGGTATCGGCCAGCTGACGGATATCGTCTCAAAGGAAATGTTCGCCTTCGAGCGGGAGGACACCCAGTATGTGCTTCGGCCGGAACTGACGGCGCCGGTCATGCGCGCCTATCTACAGCATCGCATGGACCAGCTCGGCGGTGCGCAGAAACTATTTTACATCGGCCCCTGCTTTCGGGCCGAGCGGCCTCAGAAGGGCCGCTACCGCCAGTTTCATCAGTTTGGCGCCGAGGTGATCGGGGTCGAAGCTCCCATGGCGGATGCGGAGACGATTGCGGTCATGATGGCCATCTACCACGATTTCGGTGTAACGAATCAGCGCCTACGGATTAACTCCCTCGGCGACGCCGCCAGCCGGCCGCGATACCGCGATGCGCTCCGGGCCTACTTCGAGCCATTCAAGGCCGATCTTACCGAGACCAGCCTGGCCCGGCTCGACAAAAACCCGATGCGTATCCTCGACACCAAAAACGAGAAGGAACGTCGGCTTCTCGACGGCGCTCCGCGCCTGGTGGATTTTATCGACTCCGAAAGCCAGGAGCATTACGAGGCCGTCAAAGCGTACCTTGCCGATGCGGGCGTCGCTTATATCGAGGATCCCTTTTTGGTTCGTGGGCTCGATTATTACACCCGAACGGCGTTCGAACTCGAGAGTGACGAACTGGGCGCCCAGAGCGCGCTGGCCGGCGGTGGGCGGTACGACCTCCTGGCCCGAGAGATCGGCGAAGAGGTCGGTGTGCCGGCGGTCGGCTTCGCTGCCGGCATCGAGCGCCTCTTCCTCGCGATTGAAGCCCTCGGCCACGCCTTCCCGGAACGCTCTCATCCCGACGTCGCCCTGGTGGCGCTCGGAGAAGCGGCCGGACGGTGGGCGTTTATCCAGGCGCTGGCGCTCCGCGCCTCCGGTCTGGCTGTCAGTGTCGATCTCCAGGGTCGCTCCATGAAAGCCCAGATGCGCGACGCCAATCGCTCCGGCGCGCGGTACGTGGTGATCGTGGGCGACACCGAACTCGCGCAGCGCGCCGCGCCCGTCAAGCACATGGCCACCGGCAACCAGGAGTCCGTCGCGATCGACGCCCTGGCGCCGTATCTGACGTCTCACGCGCCGCAGGGGGCTTAATCTAGGAACAGCATGTATCCACGACTCAGCGACATCTTCCGGGACCTGTTCGGGTTTGAACTCCCGTTTCCGATCTTTTCGTTTGGCGCCATGGTGGCGATCGGCGCGATGACCGCCGGCTGGCTGCTCGGGAAAGAGCTGGACCGCTACTACGGGATGGGGCGGATCGGCGGGGTATTGATGAAGGTGGACGGGAAGGGCAAAAAAGGCCGTACCGGCATGCAGAAGGTGGCGCCCTCCAATGTGGTATGGGTCGTGACGATGATCGCCCTCGGTGCGGGGTTCGCCGGCGCAAAACTCTTTCACATTCTCGAAAATCTCGACCAGTTTGCCCGCGGCCCACTTGCGATGATCTTCTCTTCGGGCGGGTTTACCTTTTATGGCGGCCTGGTCGTGGCCACCATCGTGATCGTGTGGTATCTGCGCAAGAAGGGGTTAAGTGTACCCATTTTCGCGGATAGCCTGGCGCCGGGGCTCATGATCGCCTACGGGATCGGGCGACTGGGGTGCCACCTGGCCGGCGATGGGGACTGGGGCATCGCGAGCGACATCGCCAGCAAGCCGTTCTGGCTGCCGATGTGGATGTGGGCCGAGACGTATCCGAACAACATTCTGGGCGCTAACCTGTCTCAAGCGCCCGTATACCCGACGCCCATCTATGAATTCCTGGCCTGCACGCTGCTGGCCGGGTTGCTCTGGAGCGTTCGAAAACACCCCTTTCAAGCCGGCTGGCTGTTTTCGCTCTATCTGTCCCTCAATGGCATCGAACGGTATTTGATTGAACAGATCCGGGTGAATAACACCTTTGATCTCTTCGGCATCGTGTTCACTCAGGCTGAGATGATCGCTGTCGTCCTCTTCGGACTCGGCGTGTTCGGGCTCATCCGCTTTTCGCGTAGACCACCAACCCACGGCGATGAACGAGACAACGAGAACGGTCCTGATCGGGCGAAAGCCGGTAAAAGAAGCCCTGATCAATCAGCCGCGGTCCATTGACAAGATTCTGCTGACCAAAACGAGCGGCTGGCCCGAAATCGATGCCATTCGGGCGGAAGCGTCGCGAAACGGCGTGCCCGTGCAGTATGCGCCGGACGTCCGGCTGGATAAAGAATGTGGCCGCGCCAACCACCAGGGGGTGGTCGCTTTTGTCAGCGGCGTCGACTACCGGGACCTCGACGACATGCTGCGGGAGGTGGCCCCGACGCGTGACGATGTGACCGAGAAACAGCCGATCCTTCTCGCGCTCGATCGGGTGGAGGATCCGCACAACCTGGGGGCGATTCTGCGAAGCGCGTTGGCCGCCGGCGTGGCCGGAGTCGTCGTGCCCGATCAACGGATGGCGCCGCTAAATGCCGCGGCCATGAAGGCCAGCGCCGGCGCGGCGATGCGCCTCCCGATCGCCCGCGTTACGCGGCTGGCCGATGCCCTTTATCTGATGAAGGAGCGGGGGTATTGGGTTGTCGGGGCGGATGCGAGCGGCGAGGCTACGATCTGGTCCTACGACTGGCGGCGCCCCGTGGTGATCGTGGTTGGCAGTGAAGGCGCCGGCCTACATCCATCCGTACTCGAACAGTGTGATGCGCTGGTTTCCATCCCGCTGTACGGACCGATGGAGTCGCTCAACGTGTCGGTAGCGAGCGCGCTCACGGTGTATGCGGCGGCGAAGCAGCGGCATGAGGCGTGAACGTCCGGAGAAAAGGGTAGAGGACGATAGGGGGAATACAGGGCGCGCGGACGACCAGCCACGCGTTATTTTCGGGGGTTGAGTCGGTAAACGATCTTCCGGACGGTGTCGAATTGCAGGTACGGATATTCGCGCCGCAGCGTTTCGATCGCGTCACACGCCGGCACTTCTTTTTCGCGCAGTATCCAGAATTTGATGCGGATCTGGTAGTCCCGTATCCCTTTATCACTTAGCAGCGAATGGCTCGCCAGCATATCGTACATTTCGTCGCTGAGGAATTCAGCGAGTGGATTCTGCGTGTCCTCGCGGGTTTCGGTCAGGAGATACATCGCTTTCGGAGTCTTCGGTTAACAGGCATCACGTAGGTGGATACCCTGTACGCACGCGGCATAAGGAGTAATCACCTGTATAATCCTAACCGATTATGCTCCTACATTCGCCGCAATTTCCTCCGAACCGTATTGGCTTCCCGGCGAATCGTTTTATTGCCGAGGCGAACGGCCTACTCTGCCAAGAAATGGTGAACGGACGTGGGTCAGGGGCTGTGTCGTGCTTCGCGCCGGAGATGGGGTAGGGAAAATAAGGAGTCAACGTCGGCGCTGGCGTCGGCACTCAAGGCCCTCTCGGCGACGCGCGCGGCGGTACGGACGAGCGGAGAGGGGTCGTCGATCAGCGATGCGATGGCCGTTGCGGCCGTCTTGTTCTCCAGCCGCGCGTAATACGCCAGGAGGCGGATGGCACCGATTCGAAGTTCGGTCGGTTGGTTGGCGGACGTATAGGACGACGCCAGCTGTACCCCTTCCCGCGTCGATATCCCCACCTGGGGGATGGCGACCATGCCGGCGAGACGCACACGTTCTTCGTGGGACGGCGTGATCAGGGCCGAACGAACGATATCCTCGGCGGAGGGCGCTTTTACAGCGGCCAGAACGCTTACGGCCGTCGCCTGAAGGGCATAACTCATCGCTGTTTCGGCCGTTTCGAGCGCCATGATCGTGGCGTTGGCGGTATCGGAACGGCGCGCGAGGCCCTCCAATACGGTCTGACGGATGCGCGGGCTCTCCTCTTCAAAAGCGTTCATCAACATCCGATCCCCGTTCTCGGAAGGGGGCAGTGCGGCGAGAAGGGTAACGATGGCGGTGTAGACCGCTTCGGGCGGTCGGCTCTGCACGGCCGGCTGGAGTCCGATCGCCAGCGCGGGATCGTTGCGGGAGGCGCCAAGCGCTTCAACAGCCGCGAGCCGATCCATGATGTTCGGGGCGTAACGCAGCTGGGCGACCCACGCCGTGAGCGTCTGCTCCACAGCAACCGTCATCAGGTAGCGATGATCGGGGTCGACCAACACAAATCGCGGCGCAAAGGTAAGCGGAAAGGAAGCGGTCTGTTCGGCCTCGTTCATGGCGAGGGTGAAGCGCTGGCTGCTCCCGAGGGTGTGGACCTCGAGGTCCAGGGAGAGGTCGAAATCCGCCGGCACCAGGTACCCATCCTGTCGCTGGCTGAGGTTGACATAGAGCGACTCGGCCACCGGGTCGTACCGGTAACGCACATCCAACTCGGGGTGGCCGGCGCTGTACACCCACTGGTCGAAAAAGCTCTCAAACGACGTTTTGGACCAGGTGGCGAGGGACTGTTTCAGCATGTCCGCATTCACGGGCGAAAACGCCCTGGCGCGGCGGAAGGCTTGGAGAAAGCCCCAGAACGACTCATCGCCGAGTTGCTGATGGATCGCATGGAAGATCCAGGCCCCCTTGGCTCGGGCATGGGCATCCGAAAGCTGCGCCGGCTGCTCCCATTGATTCCAGACGAGGGGACGGCGGTACTCCGCTCCCTCGTCGAAGTACAGCTCGGCCAGATGATGGAGGCCGGCGTAAAAGGCATCATCCCCCTCGCGCTCGCGGAGGTACAGGAGTCCGATGTAGGAGGAAAGTCCGGTGGCGATCCATGCGTCCGCCCAGAAATCGGGCGGAAGCATCGCGCCCACCCACTGGTGGGCGAGGGCCGTGGCGAGGGGCAGGGTCGGCGACTCATCCAGGATCGCGCGTTCGTCGAGCAGGAAGCGGTCGTTGAACAGCGTGTACCCGGTGAAATCCAGCGTGTCGATCAGGAGGTCGTTGGCCAGTACCTGTGTATATCGGGGCCATGGGTAAACGGCGTCGAACCGGGCGGAGAGGAAGTTTAGGATCGATCCCGTCTCCTGGAAGGTTCGCGCCACGTCGTCTGTCCGTTCTTCTGCCACCCACTGGGCGAAGGGGACGGTGTAGCCGTTGCTGAGGCGTACGGACTGTTCATATTTATAGAATCGGCCCACAACAAGCCCTATGGCGTAGGTCGCGTGTTGTTGATCCTGCACGTAATGAAACTGTACGAGGCCGTCTTCGGTCGGCATCGTTTCTGACAGGAGTCCGTTCGCGAGGACCTCCATATCCGGCGGGACGGCGACGAGGACTTCGGAGGTCGCCAGGTCGGCCGGGCTGAAGGGCAGCGGCAGCCAGAAACGGTGGCTCTCCGGCGCGGCGTCGGTCCAGAGTAGGGTCGGCGCGCGTGAACCGGCCGGCCGGTGCAGGTAGAGACCTCGGGCCGGCGTGGCAGCGTAGGTGATCTGAACCTCGATAGGGCCGTCGGTGTGCGCGAGAGAATCGAGCCCGACATGCAGGGTATCCGTGCCGGAGAAGGCGAATGTCGCCCCTGTTTTTTCCCCGTCGAGGATGCCCATGCGCACACTGAAGACCTCGATGGACTCGGCGCGGAAGGGCAGGGTCGAAAGGGAATCCTCAACGAGACGAACGCGGTAAGTGGCGACGCCAAAGATGCGGCCGGCGTCCATCTCGACGCGCAGGGACACGCGTAGATGTTCAAGATCAAACGGCTGGGCCGGCATCTCATGCGCCGGCGCGGTGAACAGCGCGTGGGTGGTGGATGACTCGGACAGGGTACCTTGCTCGACAATCGGTTGCGCGGACGCGACGCACGTGGCGCCGAGCACCAGCAAGGACAGCATGAGGCTGCGGAGCGCTACGGTCGAGTTCATGTCGGATCAAGGAAGCCGAGGTTCGCGAGGAGATGGGAGCTTACAGCGCTTTCCTCGGAGATTCAACCGTATCCGTGCGAAGTACCTGCCAAGATACGCCCTGGAGCACCAGGGCGGCGGCTCCGAGTAGGGTGTACAAGACGAGCTGAATGCCGTGGGAGAGTACGGCGTAGACGACCGCGTCGGCGGCGTCGATTCCGAAAACGTGCATCAGGGCGAGCTTGATGATGTAGTGATACGAGCCTGTACCCCCTGGCGCCGGCACGGCGATGCCCAGCGAGCCGAAGACCATGATGGCGAACGCATCGACCAGGCCGAGATCGTAGCGGGCCGTCATATCCAGCATTAATAACGGGAGGTAAGCCATCATCACGTAGGCGCCCCACATCGCCACGGTGGTGGTTAGCATGATCATCCGTCGCGGCGAGCGGTGCAACGTGTACATCCCATCTCGAAACGAAAGAGCGGCCTTGCGGAGTCGGCGCATGAGGCGGTGGTCGCTCCGCCGCGCGGCGCGGATGGCGAGGATGATGGCGCCGAGGCCGAAGGTGGTTGCCAGTGCATAGCTGACGGCGGAGATTCGCCCAAGCGCACCCAGGAACGGACGCCACAAGCTTTCATCGAGGAAAGCCAGGTGGTCCAGATACAGTGCGAACGTGGCTACGAGCGCAAGCAAGAGCACCAGGCTATCCAGTAGCCGCTCGATCACGACCGTGCCGAGCACGCCACTGATCCGCAGGTTTTCCTGCCTGGCCAGGTTGGCCGAGCGCACCACCTCGCCGAGTCGCGGCGTGGCCAGGTTTACCAGATAGCCGATCAGCACGGACAGGAACGCGGTGCGGAAAGAGACCGTTGCCGTTGGCGCGGACGCGCCCTGTGGGGGAAGCGCTTCAATCAACATCTTCCACCGGTACGCCCGCAGGGCGTGGGCGAACACGATGACGGCTAAGAGCGGCAGAAGCCATACATACCGGGCCCGTGCGAGAGCGTCCCCCAAGTCGCCGAGAGCCACGCCGCGCAAGGCCAGATACAACAACACACCGCCAAGGAGCAGGCTGATACTGTACGACAGAAAGCGCTTCATGGGCGGAGTACACAACAAAGGCCAGGGAGCCTATTCGGCGCGAAGGTCGATGACCTCGACGCCATCGGGCGGCTCGAAGGTGAAGGGATCGCCGGCGAGGGGTGGATCGAACTCGAGGTGCTCGAGGCCAAAGTCCAACTCGGCCTCGTTCATGTCCAGCACGCGGAGCCGCGTGATCACGCTGTCTGTATCTCGCATCCAGAGCGTGACCTCCCGGAAAAACGATTCCTCCGCGAGCGGCCGAAGCGTGAGCACCTGGTGTCGAACGCCGTCCAGGTACTTCAGATTCGTCTCGAGGATTTCGTAATGCGTGTCGAAGGCGAACAGGAAGTCGCTCAGCGAAAAGGTCGAGGGATCGTCCACATAATAATGGACCAGTACCTGGTTCTCGTATCGGTTGTAGATCCAGGTCGTCTCGCCGTTCGTGACGAGGGTCTGCCCGTCGGTATCGACCCGGTACCGGTCGCCCAGGAGTACGATCGTTCCTTCCACACCCGGCAGGCGCTCGCCATCGGGGGACGTGAGTTGCTGGCTGAAGTCCGCCCGGATCGCCACGTCATCCCGGTATGTTGCTTTGAGCCGGCCGAGCATCTCTTCGGGCGATTGGGCGTGGAGCAGTGGCAGACTCAGTAGGGAGTGCACTAAATATAGTACAGCGTAGGCAGCGAGATGGACGTTGGTGCGGCGGTGGAGACGCTTCATAGAGGGTCTGCCCGGATGGCCGGACATCGTTTCTGGTGTAAAAAACGGCCCTGGTAGAGGTGCCGGACGCCAGATGGCGGCTCCAGCGCCCGATGGGCCGCGTGTGTTGAACAGGATCGTCCAAGGACCGTGCCCCGCGTTTACGGCTGCCCGGCGAAGAATGCCTCCAGGGCGTCGGTGAACGCGGCGACGTCGCGCTCGTCGTTATACACATGAGGCGAGATCCGGATCGCGGTGCCTCGTTCGGATACACTGATGGCATGCTCGCGTAGGAGCGTGGCGAGGCCGTTGATGGGTCGATCCGATGGGATCCGAAGCCCGAACAGGTGATGCGCGCGGCAGTCCGCATCGTCCACGAATCCCCCCAATTCCCGAGCCCGCTCGATGAACGGCGCCATTAAGTCCGCGGTATACAGCTGGATGGCCGGCGGCCCCCAGTCCAGGACGCGATCGAGCGCGGCCAGCAGCATGGGCAGGAGGATGAAATTCGATCGTTCACCGACATCGAACCGCAACGCGCCGGGCTGGTAGGTGTCGCTATACCGCACCAGTCCGCCAAACTGCTCGCTCCCGGCGCGGCCGATCCAGTTTTCTTCAAGCGGAACGCCGTCGTCGAACCGCGGCCCGAAATAAGCGAGGCCGGTGCTATAAGGTCCCATTAGCCACTTATAACCGGCGCAGATGACGGCATCTGGCTGGATGCGAGCGACATCGATCGGGAGGGCGCCAATCGACTGCGTCCCGTCGATGACCAGGGCTGCCCCGATGTCGCGGCAACGCCGGCCGATCGCATCTAGATCGAACAGCGTTCCATCAGCCCAGTGTACGTGCGGCATTGCCACGATCGCCGTTCCTGGGACGATAGCCTCGAGCACGCGCTCGTTCCACCGCCGGCCCCGCCCCGGCGCCACGGGTGGCGCCTCGACGGTGTGGATGACCGCGCGACGCTCGTTCGCCAACCGACGCCAACTGTAGATGTTACTGGGAAACTGCTCCTCCAGTACAACGATACGCTCGCCGGCGCTAACGGGAAGATTACGCGCCGCCGTCGCGATGCCATAGGAGGCCGAACCCACGATGGCGATCCGATGCGGATCCGACGCTCCGATCAAACCGGCGAACCGCTCGCGCACGGCGCGTGCAGGCTCAAAAAAATCCGCCGGCGCGATGTGATACGGCGCTCGTTTCTGCCGCATCCCAACGATACCGGCCTCCTCTACCTCGCGCAACAGGGGCGACATATAGGCGCAGTTGAAATAGTGGCTGTCTTCGGGGAGGGAGAAGAGGGATTTCTGGCAAGAAAGCATGGGAAAGGCAAAAGGGGAAAGTGAAAAGTGAAAAGTAAAAAGTGAAAAGTAAAAAGTGAATAGAAGACCTGTCATGCTGCTGTCATCCTGAACGCAGTGAGGGATCTTCGAGCGGCAGGCGGTGAAGGACTGGTAGGATGTATCAGTTCAACGCAAGAACGTTCAACGCGTAAACGTTCTACAAACGCGGGAGGGTCAACCCCCCGTCTAGGGTGATGGCCTGGCCGCTGGCGTAGGGTAGATCGCCTCGGACGAGCATGGCCGCGGCCTTGCCGATGTCCCCGGGGGTGCCCCAGCGGGGTTCGAGGAGCAGACCCTGTTCGATGAGAGTGTCGTATTTCGAGGCGACGCTGGCGGTCATGTCGGTCTGGATGAGGCCGGGGCGCAGTTCGTACACGGGGATGCCGTGCGGGGCGAGGGCGACGGCCCAGAGCTGTGTGGCCATGGCGAGGCCGGCTTTGGAGACGCAGTATTCGCCCCGGTTGATCGAGGCGACGGTAGCGGAGATCGAGTTGATGGTGACGATGCAGCCCCGCCAGGAGGAATCTTCGGCCTTCTGAGAGATCATCCAGCGCGCCGCGGCCTGTGTCAGGAAATACGGGCCCTGAAGGTTGACCCGCAACACCTCCTCGAAGCTCTCCTCGGTGGCGTCGAGCAGGGCGTTGCGGGCGCGGGGCGCCATGCCGGCGTTATTGACCAGCACATGCAGGCCGCCGAAGGTGTCCCGGGTGCGGTCCAGCAACGAGGCGCGATCGGCGGGGTTGGCGATGTCGGCCACCTGGTACGCGGCGCGGACGCCGGTCGCGCCCAGGTCGGTGAGTACGTCGATGACCTCGATGGCGGGTCGGCGGCCACACAGCATGAGGTCGTATCCCTCCGCCGCCAGGGCCCGGGCAATGCCGAGTCCGATGCCGCGGGTGCCGCCGGTGATCAGGGCTACACGGTTCATGCGAGGTCCCTCTCCAGGTCGGGCACAGTCACCCATGCGCGTTTTTTCCAGGATTCGATGGCCTTTTCGGCCAACTGGACGCCTTTCGCACCCTCGAGTAGGTCCAGCCGGTAGGGCGAGTCGGTGACGACGTGCCGCAGGAATAGCTCCCACTGCGCGCGGAAGGCGTTCGGGTACGGCTTGTGGTCCGGCACCGGCGTCCAGCCGGTGTAGAAGTTGATCGGATTCGGGATATCTGGATTCCAGACATGCCGAGGCGTGGCGCCGTAGGGCTGGAGCCAGCATTGCTGCAGGCCGGCGACGGCCGAGCCCTTCGTGCCATCCACCTGGATCGTCAGCAGGTCGTCGCGCCGGGGGCGGGTGCACCAGGACGAGTTGAAGTGGGCGATGATGTTGCCGGCAAGCTCGAACGTCGCGTACGCGGCGTCGTCCGATGTGGCCGCGTAGGGTTGGCCGTCTTCGTCCCACCGCCGGTCGATGTGGGTGGCACCGAGGCAGGAAACGGATTGAACGGCGCCGAACAGGTTATCGAGCACATACCGCCAGTGGCAGAGCATATCCACCAGAATCCCGCCGCCATCCTCCGCGCGGTAGTTCCACGAAGGCCGTTGGGGCGGGACGATATCCCCCTCGAACACCCAGTAGCCGAACTCGCCGCGCACGCTCAATATCCTCCCGAAAAACCCGCTGTCGATGAGTGTCTTGAGCTTCACCAGGCCCGGGAGGTACAGTTTGTCCTGGACGACGCCGTGTTTCACGCCGGCCTGTTTCGCGTAGAGGTACAGGTCGTACGCCTCGCGCGCGGTCATCGCCGTGGGCTTTTCGCAGTAAATGTGTTTCCCGGCGGCAATGGCCAGCCGCACGGCCTCGACGCGGCGCGTGGTGGTCTGGGCGTCGAAGTAGACACTGTACGCCGGGTCGGCCAGGGCGCTAACGAGGTCGGTGCTCCAGCGGTCGATGCCGGCCTGATGGGCGAGGCGTTCCAGCTTGACGCTATTGCGGCCGATGAGGAGCGGTTCGGGGAAGATGACTTCCGTTTCGCTGATCGGAATGCCGCCCTCCTTACGGATGGCCACAAGAGAGCGCATCAGGTGCTGGTTGGTCCCCATGCGCCCCGTGACGCCGTTCATGATGATGCCGACTTTATGGATCGATACCATATTTTGACCAGTAAAAATTACAGGTTGGAAATTAAAGTGAACGGTCGTCACACGTGGTGTTTGTAGGCATCCACGATGCGGTCTAGAAACACATGCTGGTCCATCGCCCAGTATTCGGTGGAGAAGATCTCGACTTCGATGAACCCGGCGAAGCCGGCCTTTTCCACCAATCGACGGATCTGTCGGATGGGAATGCAGCCCTCGCCCATGAGGCCCCGGTCGTTGAGCAGGTCTCGGGTGGGCGAGCGCCAGTCGCATACGTGGAAGGCGAGGATACGGTCCCCGCAGCGGGCGATTTCGGCGGCGAGGGCGGGGTCCCACCAGACGTGGTAAACATCGACCGCCACACCCAGGTGATCGTCCGCGACGGCCTCCACCAGGCCGTTCGCCTGGCCCAGTGTGACGATGGCCGAGCGGGTATCGGCGTACATCGGATGGAGCGGTTCAATAGCCAGTTTCACCCCGCGCTCCCTGGCGTGCGGCAGTACCGCCTCGATGCCGGCCCGGATCTGCCGGCGCGACTCCTCCAGTGACTGGCCGACGGCGGCGCCGCATACGAGAACAACAAGCGGCGCGCCGAGCGCCGCGGCTTCGTCGATCACGCGCTTGTTTTCGTCGATGGCCGCCGCGCGGCCTTCGGCTTCAAGCGCCGCGAAAAAGCCCCCGCGGACATACGATACGATCGTCAGGCCGGCCTCGCGGATCCGCCGGCCGGTGTCGGGAATCGACCGACCATCCAGGGCGTCGCGCCAGACGGAAATGCCTCCAATGCCGGCCGCCGCATAGGCGTCGATGGCCGTCTCGATGGGCCAGGGCTTTGTGGTGATGGTGTGGAGGCAGAGACGGGAGGACATTGCAAAAGGCAAAACGCAAAATGCAAAAGGTAAAAAGGCAAGAGCAGTTCTTCTGTAGGTGTTGCCGATGCCTCGTTATTGAGAGGCCCCTCCCCGCGTCGAGGAGGGGCGAATCTCGGCGGCGATTTATCGACGCGGGGATGGGGAGGAG
Organism: Rhodothermales bacterium; assembly: GCA_034439735.1. Classification (NCBI taxonomy): domain Bacteria; kingdom Pseudomonadati; phylum Rhodothermota; class Rhodothermia; order Rhodothermales; species Rhodothermales bacterium. The sequence continues at coordinate 30,044 of JAWXAX010000125.1, forward strand.
TCGAAGATTGAATAAAACGTCAGGTACGGCTTATTCTCGGCGAGGCGCTGGATGTAGAGGGCGAGTTCGCGGAGGTGGTAATCGCCCCACATACACGATTCGCCGCGCGGGACGCGGTCCGCGTCCGGGGCGTGGTCCCATCCGTTCGGGCGGTGGTATACGGCGTGGAGGAGCAGGCCTTCGTGGTTTGGGTCTTCGCTGAGATAGGGGGCGCCGAGGAGGGTTTTTGCGGTGGTGAGGCCGGCATTCAGGTACGTATCGCCGCTGCCGGCGGCCCTCCCGTTCAGGTAGGCGCCGAGGCGCAGTAGACCCTGCGCCGTGATGGCGGCGGCGGAGCTGTCGACGGGTTCGTGGGGATTAAACGGGTCGGCCCGACGGTCGAGGTAGTCGCCCATCCGGGCCAGTCCAGGGGCGCCGGTATCCCAGTACGGCACCCCGCAGGTGGGGGTCTGCGCGAGGTAGAAATCGGCCGTGGTTTTTGCCGTGCGGAGCAGGAGGGCTTCCACCTCGGCGCGCCCGCCGAACGACGTGAATGCCGCGTCGGGCAGGGTCGCGAAATACTCAAGCTGCTCTGCGTAGCCACAGACGATCCACGCGAGGCCGCGCGTCCAAGTGGAGAACGGCGTGTAACCCTGTTGGGTGCTCGGGCAGCGGTACCGGCGGTCGTTGAGGTTGAAGATGCTCTCGTGGACGACGCGGCCGGCGATGTCATACGCGTCCCGCCCTTCGCCGAAGTAAACGTTGTAGCGCGACGTGCTCCGCAGGTGGTCGATTGTCCTGCCCAGGAGCGAGATGCGAGCGTCATTTTCGCCCATGAGCGCGTGGCCGAGGCGGTCGGCGAGGACGAGCGCGCGCAGGGAGCGGACGGTGTCCGAGAACAGCGAGTGGGGGCCGTTGAACGAATAGATATAGCCGCCCGTCTCAGGGAGGGCCGTCCACCGCGCGGCCTGGACAGCGCCGGAGCACTTCAGCGCCAGCTCATAAAAACGCCGCTCCCAGGCATCTTCCGGGAGCCGGCCTTCGGCCATGAGGCGGAGGAGGTTGCCGTAGGTGCTGACGTTGTTGAATCCGTGGTCGTGGACGCCTACGTGGGATACGTGGGAGGCCATGAAATCGACCGTTTGTTGCCGGCCCAGCTCAAGGTAGCGATCTTCGCCCGTGGCGTCGAACTGAAGGATGGCGGCGCCGAACTGGAAGCCCTGCGTCCATTCCGTCCACCCCCTTGCGGTGTACTTTCCCTCGATGGTAAATACCGGGGCGCCGCGGGTGATGTCGAACGAGGCGGCGAGGCGGTCGATTTTGTGGGCGCTGAGATCCCACAGGTGGTGGATGGCGGGCAGGAGGGCAGCCGGCGTGAGGGTGGCGTCGGAATGAATCACGGTGCGCGGGAGAGTGGATAGAAAGCGGCTAATCTACAAGAATCGGCGCGAATATACGCAGGATTGCCAGATCTTCCGTACGTTCCGCTCTCGCCTTGCCCGAAACCTCATCGAAGAACCGCATGCGCTCCGCCGTAATAGTATCCGTTATTGCAAGTGGATATATCCTGATCGGCTGCCAGAAGCCTCCTGTCGTCAACGAATACGGCCTTGTGCCGGGCGTGGTGGGGGAGGCCTTGAGCCCGGGTCAGCTGCGGGAGATCGAACATGCGCTGGATGGCCTGGAGGTAGCTCCGGGGCTAGAGGCGACGCTGTTTGCGGCGGAGCCGATGCTGGCGAACCCGACGAACATCGACATCGATGCCCGGGGCAGGGTGTGGGTTACCGAAGGCATCAACTACCGACCCCAGCTCAACCCGCAGAATCCCGTTCGCGGGGAAAGCGAACGCATTCTCATCCTCGAGGACACGGACGGCGACGGCGCGGCCGATCTGCGCAAGGTGTTTTACGAGGGTACCGACATCAACGCAGCGCTTGGGATCGCCGTTTTTGGAAACCGGGTGTTCGTTTCCGTCAGTCCAAACATATTCGTGTTCGTGGATGAGGATGGGGACGATGTGGCAGATCGGAAGGAGGTGTTGTTCACGGGCATCAAGGGCGTTCAGCACGACCATGGCGCGCATGCCTTTACGTTTGGGCCGGACGGCCGGCTGTATTTCAACTTCGGCAACGAAGGCAAGCAACTGCTCGACGCCGACAGCGTCCAGGTGGTCGATGCCTCGGGCGAGGAGGTGAAAGAAGACGGCCAGCCGTATCGGCAAGGCATGGTGTTTCGGATGAATCCAGACGGGACCGACTTCGAGGTGCTGGGGCACAACTTCCGCAACAACTACGAGGTCGCGGTGGATGCGTTTGGCACGCTGTGGCAATCGGACAACGACGACGACGGCAACCGCGCCACCCGCATCAACTTCGTGATGGAGTATGGCAATTATGGGTTTCGGGACGAGATGACCGGGGCCGACTGGCGCCAGCGGCGCACGGGATGGGAAGAGGAGATTCCGCAGCGGCACTGGCACCTGAACGACCCCGGCGTGGTGCCCAACCTGCTTCAGACGGGGGCCGGCTCGCCAACGGGGATCGCCATCTACGAGGGCCGACTCCTTCCGGAAGTGTACTGGGATCAGATGATCCACACAGATGCCGGCCCAAACGTCGTCCGCTCGTATCCGGTCAGCAAAACGGGTGCGGGGTACAAGGCCGAAATCGTCAACATCCTGAAGGGGACGCACGACCAGTGGTTTCGGCCGTCGGACGTGGCGGTGGCGCCGGACGGATCGCTGATCGTGTCCGACTGGTACGACCCCGGCGTTGGCGGGCACCACGTGGGCGACCTGGCGCAGGGCCGGCTCTACCGGATCGCCCCGCCCCGCACGCCCTACACGGTCCCGACCCACGATCTATCCTTACCAGAAACAGCCGTTATTGCATTAAGAAGCCCTAACGTGGCCACTCGGTATCTGGCGTGGACAGCCCTCAATGTAATGGGAGCCACGGCGGAGACGGCGCTGGATGAGCTGCTCGACGATCCGAATCCGCGCATGCAGGCGAGGGCATTGTGGTTATTGGGACAGATCGAGGGGCGCGGAGCGTCGACGGTGGAGATGGCGCTTGCGGACGAAAACGAGGATATCCGCATCGCCGGCCTCCGTCTGGCCCGGCAACTCGACCTCGACCTTATTCCGTATATCCAGCAGGGTGCAGACGATCCCTCACCCCAGGTGCGGCGGGAGGCGGCCATCGCGCTGCGCCACAACGACTCGCCGGAAGCACCGGCGCTCTGGGCGCGGTTGGCCGCGCAGCACGACGGCGTGGATCGATGGTATCTCGAGGCGCTCGGTATTGCAGCCGACCGCCAGTGGGACGCGTTTTTTGCGGCGTGGCAGGAGCAAAATCGGGAAGATTGGGACACGCCCGCCGGCCGCGACATCGTCTGGCGCGCCCGCGCCGAAGCGGCGCTGCCGTTGTTGACTGAGTTAATCCTGTCCCCGACCACCACCGACACGGAGCGGCTGCGCTACTTCCGCGCGCTCGATTTCCACCCCGCGAGTCCGGCGAAAGCGGCCTTGCTGGGCGGTTTACTCGCCGCCGACCACCCGAGAGAGCTCGACATCCGGGTGTTGAGCCTGCAGCATCTGGCCGGCAGCGACGCCATGGAAACCCCCGCCACCCGCGACGCGATCTATTCGACCCTGGACGACGTCCGCGGCACCCGCGCCTTCCTCGACCTGGTGGACCGATTCGAGCTTGCCGATCAGGGAGAAGCCCTTTTTACGATGGCCCTTGCCGACCCCGCAGGCGACCTCGGCAAGGATGCCGGCCGCATTCTGCTTGATCTGGACGGTCGTGAACGAATCGCCGCCGCGGTAGCCGCGGCCTCCACGGAGGAAAGCACCGCGATCATTTCGCTGCTCGACGGAGTCGAGTCCAACGGCTCTCGCGGCACGCTCGAGTCCCTTTTCCGAGACCCCTCCTTGCCGCTCGAAGTGCGCCGGCGGGCCCTTGAGGCGTTTGGCCCCGGCTGGCAGGGTGAAAACCGGGTACTGACGCTGCTCAAGGAAGGCGTCATGCCGGAGGAGCTCTCCGCCACGGCTTCGAGTATCCTGTTCGCCTCGACGGATAGCCGGCGCCGCGGGCAGGCCGAGCAGTATTTTGAGCCCCCCTCCGGCATGACGGGTGAAGCGCTGCCGGCCATCGAAGCGCTCGTGACGATGCAAGGCAACCCGAAGGAGGGGGCGGTCGTGTTCGCACAATTCTGCAGCACGTGCCATGTCGTCCAGGGCCACGGGGTCGACTTTGGGCCCGCGCTTACCGAAATCGGCAACAAACTGACCCCGGAAGCGCTCTATACCGCCATCCTCTACCCCGACGCCGGCATCGGCTTTGGCTACGAAGGCTACGTTTTGAAACTGAAGGACGGCAGCGAGGCCGTCGGCTACATCCTCAACCAGTCCGGCGACGAAATCCGCCTCCGCGAAGCCGGCGGGCGGACCAACAGCTACTCGGTGTCCGATGTGGCAAGTAAAGAGATGCTGGGCCAGTCGCTCATGCCGGCGCTCGGCCGCTCGCTACGTCAGGAAGAACTGGTGGATCTGGTGGCATACCTGAAGGATTAGCGATTAAACGATTAGCGATTAAACGAATAGCGATTAAACGATTAGCGATTAAACGAATAGCGATTAAACGATTAGCGATTAAACGATTAGCGATTAAACGAATAGCGAATAGCGATGGGGGGGTGCACTACATCCCTCTACATCGCTATTCGCTAATCACGAATCACGAATCGCCAATCAGTACGCTCCTTGCCGGGTGAGGACGACTGTTGCGGTGCGGACGAGGATCTGGAGGTCCAGCATCATCGACCAGTTGCGGACGTAGTACGGATCCCACTGCTTCATCCCGTCCAATCCGCTGTCGCTGCGGCCGGAAACCTGCCAGAGGCCCGTGATGCCTGGCTTCACAACGTTGCGCAGTTCGCGGACTTCCGTCGGCAGCGCGTTGTGGTGGTACGCCGGCAGCGGGCGCGGGCCGACCATCACCATGTCTCCGATGAGCACGTTCACCAGCTGCGGCAGCTCGTCGAGGCTCGTACGGCGCAGGATATTGCCGATCTTCGTGATGCGGGGGTCCTTGCGGAGCTTGAAGAACATTTCCCACTCCTGACGCAGCACTTCGTCTTTGGCGAGGGCCTGCTTGAGGGCTTCCTCGGCGTTGACGACCATCGTCCGGAACTTGAAGGTGCGGAAGATGCGGCCGTCCTTGCCGAGGCGCTCCTGCAGAAACAGCGGGTTTTTGCCGTCTTCCAGGAGGATGGCGAGGTAGATCACGGCGCAGACCGGAAGCCAGAACGGCATCGTGACGAGCACGATGAGAATGTCGATGAGCTGCTTGGCGGCCTGCTTGGCTTTCGAAGGGCGGACGGTGACGAGTTCGGCGGTAGACATGATCGGGGGGGAGCTTCGGGGGGGTGTGCCTGAGTGACGTAAGAAAAATACCCCAATCCCCGGCCGCGCCGGTGCGCCTGCCGCATCGCCCGTCATACGCAATTATGCATCATCACACATGATCTCAGGCTATCGCGTGTGGTCCATTGGAGTAGCGTGAAGCGCCATGTGGCGCATTGGGTGTGAGTATGCTTACCGATCCCGGGATAGGGCCAGTACGATCAGGGAAGCAACGGCTTGAAGAACATTCAAACGTGGGCGTTTTTTAGCTTGACTTCAAAAATGACGCAAATACGTTATTGCAGTTACCATAACATGTTATGTAGGTTGCGCATAACATGTATGTCAAGCAGGCCAAAGTGTGGCTTTGAATGGGAAGGTATTCCCCAAATGTCGCCATTTTGTCATTTCCATGTGCGCAAGTGTCATGATTCCATGATCCATCTCCTCCGGGTGGTGAACGAGAAGAGAATGCCTGTCGGCGTATGTGCTCTGTCCCTGTGGCGGCCGGCTTTTGCTGACCGCCAGTACATTTCAACCTGAGGAATACGATGAAACCACGTGTCTGGCTGTCGGCACTGACAGCCCTCCTAGTGCTAGGGATGGCGGCATGCGATGCCTCGTCCCCTGATGATTCACTTCAAATTAGAGGACCAGAAAACGTTTCAGCCGATGTGCAACCCGATCCGCCGGCAGGTGATGTGCTGCCTGTCATCACCGTGGATGGGGTGATGTTCTGCGGCACGACGCATACCGTGGATCTCTGGGCCGGCCAGTTTGAGGATGTCGGCAGCGTAACGATCTATAATGACGGGAGCAACCTCTACGTCACGGTCTATTCCGAGGCCGGCTATCAGGCGGGCGAGGAGCAACTCAAGATGTGGGTGGGCGGTGATCTCGCGAACATGCCAAGGAACGGGCCCGGCAACCCGCAATTTGGGCAGTTTCCCTACAAGATCACGACGGACGGCGGAACCACGTACACCTTCACTATTCCGCTTGACGACCTGAGCCTGGTCAACGCCTGTGGAGACCTGATCTATGTCGTGGTCCACGCGGATGTGACGACACCGGGGGGTGGAAGTGAAACGGCTTTCGGTGGCGATACGGGCGGTGATACGGGTGAACGCTGGTGGTACTACACCACCTATACCATTCAGTGCTGCGATACGCCGCCGCCGTTTGACCAGAGCGAAACGGCCTTTGCGAAAGGAGGCTATGTCTGGACCACCGCCAAGAAATCGAATCCAGAAAACCTACCTTCGCTTAACCTCATCAAGAACCGATGGGGATGGGCCATCAATCTGAATGGCGACGGTACGACGACCTACGAAATCTGGGCAGGCGCCGGCCTGAATCTTACCTCGAATGGTACGCTCGTAGGATCGCTCAGCGTTGAGGTGATTGGCTCGTCGGTCACCGTTTCGTATACCATGACGCCGGGGTATGCGATGCAGGAAGCACACATTTACGTTGGTGACCTGAGCCCGACAACCACTGCTCCGGGCCAGTATGGCCACACGGTCTATTTCGACCCGCTGGCCTCGTCCTACAGCTACACCTTCGACGCGACCGATACGAACGGGGATGGCATCTGGGTGATCGCTCATGCGGTTGTGAACTGGTAAGAACTCCCGTTCTGGACTGCAAACGAACTACGGAAAGCTCCCTTCGGCAACGGAGGGAGCTTTCTCACATTGTACCACGGGGGAAGTGATGAATGGGTCTGGATCGAAATCCAAACCATCACCGCGTAATTCCAGTTCTCAGCCGGGGAATGCATGAGTGGCAGTGGAAATAGTGGCCGGCGACGCGTTATGTTGAGGTCAGTTTCTCATCAGGCAGTTGAAAACGTATCGGACGCGTCCCATGAATCGTCGCACCTTTCTCGCCCAAACCACCGCTCTAGCCGCCCTCGCTCCGCTCATGCCCGTATCCACACATTCCATCAAGCCGTCTTTTTCGATCTCGCTGGCCGAATGGTCGCTCCATCGCACCCTCTTTTCGGGTGCGCTGCAGCCGTTGGACTTCCCCGTGGTGGCCAGGCGCACCTATGGCATCGACGCCGTTGAATACGTCAACCAGTTTTTCCTGGTGTCGGAGCTGTTTGTGGCCGAATTAAAACGGCGGGCCGACGGTGAGGGGGTAAAAAATCTGCTAATCATGGTGGACGACGCCGGCCGGCTTGGCGATGCCAATCCAGCCCTCCGCCAGGACGCCATCAACCGACATCGGCCCTGGCTGGACATCGCCGCCGCGCTCGGCTGTCACTCTATCCGCATCAACGCCCGCAGCGAGGGCTCGGCGGAGGAGCAGACGAAGTTGATGGCCGACGGCCTACAGCGTCTGGGCGATGAGGCCGCCACGCGAGGGCTCAACGTCATCGTCGAAAACCACGGCGGTTTCTCAAGCCAGGGCGCCTGGGTGGCCAATCTCATGCGAACGCTCAACCACGCCAACGTGGGCACCCTGCCCGATTTTGGCAACTGGTATCCGGCGGACGAATACGGCGGCCCGACGCCGGCGGGCAAGGCTGGCCCGTATTACGACCGGTACCAGGGGGTCGATGAGACGATGCCTTTCGCCCGCGGACTCAGCGCCAAGTCGTACGCCTTCGACGCGCAGGGCAATGAAACCAGCACGGACTTTGGGCGCATGATGGCAATCGCCGTGAAACACGGATTTTCAGGCCACGTCGGGATCGAATACGAGGGATCGGCCCACAGCGAACACGACGGCATCCTGGCTACGAAACAGCTGCTGGAGGGCGTCAGGGCCTCGATGGGGTAATCCAGGAGCGCTTGTTGCGACAGGCATCAGAGCAGTAGCGCACCTCCTCCCACACCCGCTCCCACTTTTTTCGCCAGGTAAACGAGCGGTTGCAGACGGCGCATGCCTTTTTCTGGAGGTCCCATTTGTTCGGTTTTCGGGGCATAGGACTCAGTTTTTTGTCCTCAACGTAGACCGTCCTCCATCGACCCCCATGATCTGCCCCGTTATCCAGCCGGCTTCTGGGGATACGAGAAAGGCGGCAAGGTTGGCGACATCCTCGGCGTCGCCCAGGCGCTGGAGAGGGTGTAATTCCGCGATAGCCGCGGCCATCTTTTCGTTGCCCAGCATGCCGGCAGCCAGCGGGGTGCGGGTAAGCGACGGGGCGATCGCGTTGACGCGGATCTTCGGGGCGAGCTCGGCGGCGAGGGAAAGGGTGAGTCCGTTCACGGCGCCTTTCGCCATGCCCATCGAGGTGTGAAATGAAAATCCCTGCGAGGCCGCTACGGTGGAAAAGAGGACGACCGAGGCCGGCGACTCCGATTGTTTGAGTGCCGGCACGGCCGCCTGGACGGCCAGCGCCGCTCCGAGGGCATTGACCTGGAAATCCTTCATGAAATCTGACTCCGTCATCCGCCCGAAGCTGCGCAGATTAATCGTGCCCACGGCGTAAACCAGGCCCGCCCACGGCCCCGGGGCGTCGCTGGAAACACGGCCGAACACGGTATGGTCCGTCACATCCCCGGCCGTATAGGTGGCGCCGAGTTCTTCGGCTACAGCCACCAGCCGGTTTTCGTCACGCCCGACAAGATGGAGCGGGTACCCCCGTGCGTGGAGGAGCCGGGCCGTAGCCGAGCCGATGCCGCCAGAGCCGCCGTAGATGATATAGGGTGCGGACATGATGTTGGGCCAATCTGTGTGGGAGGTTGCCGAGAGTAACTGCCAACGATAACCTCCATTACCCGAGAGTGCCTATTCGCTCCGCCCCAACGCATCGTTCACTCCTTTCAGGGCCGGGTAGAGGGCTTTGTAGAGTTCGTAGAACCGCGCGTACGTCGCCACGGCGTCGGGCCGGCACGGGGTGCTTCCTGTAACCCGGATACACGCTTTGGCTGCCGCGTCTACATCCGGCCAGGCGCCCACGCCCACGCCGGCCAGCAGCGCCGCGCCGTAGGCGGCGCCCTCGGTCGTGTTCACCGTCGCCAGCTCCGCCCCGAGAATGTCGGCCAGGATCTGGCGCCAGACGGGGCTTTTCGCGCCTCCGCCCGAGATCCGCACCTGGCGCGCCGCGGGGAGTCCGGACGACCGCAGTAACTCGAAACTGTCCTTCAACCCGAAGCCCACGCCTTCCAGCACGGCGCGGGTGAGGTGGTCGCGGGTGTGCCGGACCGTCAACCCTACGAAGGCGCCACGTGCGTAGGGATCCGGATGGGGCGTGCGTTCCCCGGTGAGGTAGGGGAGGAAGAGCAGCCCGTCGCTGCCGGCGGGAATGTCCGCCGTAGCATGTACCAGGTCCTCGAACTCGACCCCGGGTGCGATCGTGTCCCGATGCCAGCGGAGGCTGCCGGCAGCGGATAACATCACCCCCATCATATGCCAGCGCCCCGGCACGGCGTGGCAAAAACCATGGAGCCGCCCCTCGGGCTCGATGGCCGGCTGGTTAGCACTGGCGAACACGACACCCGAAGTGCCGAGCGTCAGGGCGACGATCCCTTCTTCCACGGCGCCGACCCCGACGCCCTGCGCCGCCTGATCCCCCCCGCCGCCCACAACGGGGATGCCGGCCGGGATGCCGAGCAAGGCCGCGGCCTCGACCGAAACCCGGCCCGTGATTTCAGGCCCCTCGTGGGTATCCGGTAACCACGCACGGGGGATGTCGAGCGCGGCGAGGACCTCATCCGACCAGTCGCGCTTTCGGATATCCAGCAGCAGGGTGCCGGCCGCGCCGGCGCGGTCGGTGGCGTAGTCGCCCGTGAGGCGGAAGCGAACGTAATCCTTCGGCAGGAGCACGTGCCTGATCCGGGCGTAGTTCTCGGGTTCGTGGTTGCGGACCCAGAGGATTTTGGGGGCCGTGAACCCGGTGAGGGCATCGTTGCCGGTGAGCTGGATGAGCCGGCTCCGCCCGACACGGGTTCGGATTTCGTCGCACTCGGCCCCGGTACGCTGGTCGTTCCAGAGCAACGCCGGCCGGATGACCTCGCCTTTTGCATCCAGCAGCACCAGACCGTGCATCTGGCCGGTGAGACCGATGCCGGCGATGTCTGCTGGATGCACTCCTGTCTTCGAGATCACGGCCCGCACACTCTCTACGGTGCCTTTCCACCAGAAATGGGGATCTTGTTCGCTCCACAGAGGCCGGGGAGTGTCGTACGGGTATTCGGAAGAGGCCACGCCGGCGACGACGCCGACGTCGTCCATGATCAGCGCTTTTGTGGCGGTGGTGGAACTGTCGATTCCGATGAAGTAGGACATGGGGGAGTGGAACGTGAATGTACAGGCGGTCCAATATATTGTGCCTGTTTATCTAATGCGATTCAATACGTCGATCAATCTCGACTGACCCTACGGAAACCATGCCCTTGCCGCGCAAAAATTCTGAAATCCCCCTCGAAACTAAAGCAGACACGCTCCGTTTTTAGCCGCGCGCTCACCCAGTACGTTCCAACCCAAAAGCGGGGGAACGCCCCGCACGTCCTTGTCTGCCCGATGCACATTTCCATAGCCGATTTTCTGGAGCATCATTATCGCCACTTTAACGCCGCGGCGCTCGTCGATGCGGCGAAGGGGTATGTCGATCATATCGATAAAGGCGGAGCGATGATGGTTACCCTTGCCGGCGCGATGAGCACCGCCGAGATGGGCCTCTCGCTCGCCGAGATGATCCGGAAGGACCTCGTCCACCTCATCACCTGCACGGGCGCCAACCTCGAGGAGGACCTGTTCAACCTGGTCGCGCACGACTTCTACGTCCGTATCCCGAACTACCGCGACCTCACGCCGGCGGACGAGGAGAAGCTCCTCAGCCGGCACCTCAACCGCGTCACGGATACCTGCATCCCGGAAGAAGAGGCCATTCGCCGGCTTGAAAAAGCCGTGCTCAAGGAATGGCAGGACGCCGACCGCAGCGGCCAGCGCTACTTCCCGCACGAGTTCATGTACCGGGTCATCCGGAACGGCTCGCTCAAGCCGTATTACCAGATCGACCCAGCCGACAGCTGGCTCGTGGCGGCGGCCGAGAAAAATCTTCCGATCATCGTGCCCGGTTGGGAGGATTCGACCCTCGGCAACATCTACGCGGCCCACTGCATCCAGGGGGATGTCCGGAACGTGCACACGGTGCGGTCGGGAATCGAATACATGATGATGCTCGCCGGCATCTACGAGCAGGAGACCAGCAAACGCTCGATCGGCTTTTTCCAGATCGGCGGCGGCATTGCCGGCGACTTCCCGATCTGCGTCGTCCCGATGCTGCATCAGGACTTGCTCCGCACCGAGGTCCCGCTCTGGGGGTATTTCTGCCAGATCAGCGACTCCACCACCAGCTACGGTTCCTACTCGGGCGCCGTCCCGAACGAAAAGATCACCTGGGGGAAACTCAGCGCGGACACTCCGAAGTATGTGATCGAATCCGACGCGACGATCGTTGCGCCATTGATTTTTGCGTACGTCTTGGAGCGCTCGAAGGTGGCGGCGGCAGCCGGCGCGGCCGTATCGGCCTGAACGGTTGCGATCCCCACTGAACACCACACGATTCTCATCAGCCTTAGATTCAAAAACGATATTGGGAAACAAAGCATCTGTTGATACCCTCGGCCAGGACGTCGTGGAGGAAGCCACCTGGACGCCGAAAGACGCCGAGGAGATGTATCACCTGAACTTCTGGTCGGACGACTTCTTTCACGTCAACGACAATGGAAGCGTCGGCGTGCGGCCCGTACAGGGCAGCAAGCAGTCGGTAGATCTCAAGAAGGTGGTCAAGGAACTGGAACGCCGGGGCACCCGCTTCCCGGTGGTCGTCCGGTTTCAGGACATCCTGCATGCGCGGGTGGTCCGGATCAACGAGGCGTTTATCGACGCCTGCAAGGAACTGGGCTACAAAAACCGCTACAACTGCATCTATCCCATCAAGGTGAACCAGCTCCACGAGGTGGTGGAGGAGATCCTGGACGCCGGCAAACCCTACGGCCTCGGCCTCGAGTGCGGCTCTAAAGCCGAACTGGTCGCCGCGCTGGCGCACCTGGAGGACGACAAGACGCTGCTCATCTGCAATGGCTATAAGGATGATGTGATGCTACGCATGATCCTCTCCGCGCAAAAGCTCGGCAAGCAGGTCATCCCCGTCATTGAGAAATACACCGAGTTCACGCGCCTCCTCAAGCTCGCCGAGGAAATGGGCCTGCGGCCGCGTATGGGCGTCCGCGTGCGGCTCTCCACGCCCGGCGTAGGCAAATGGGCGGAGTCCGGCGGCGAACGATCCAAGTTCGGCATCACCATCCCCGAGCTCGTCCGCGCCGTGGAAGAACTGAAGGGCCGCGGGCTCGCGGATTCTCTCCAGTTGCTCCATTTCCACCTCGGAAGCCAGCTCACGGACATCCAGACCCTCAAAAAGGCGATCAAGGAATTTACCCAGATCTACGTCCAGCTCTGGCAACGCGAAATCGAGGTGAAGTACCTGGACATCGGCGGCGGCCTGGGTGTCAACTACGGCCTGGGGTACGGCACAACCACCGACAGCATCAACTATACCCTGATCGAATACGCGCGCAGCGCCGTGTATGCCGTTCAGGAAGTGTGCGATTCCACCAATACCCCGCACCCGATCATTCTCTCCGAGAGCGGTCGCGCGCTGTCCGCGCACCATTCCGTCCTGGTTGTGGATATCCTCGGCTGTCATCGTAAGGAGGGCATGGACCCCGACTTCAAGCCGGGCAAAGGCGATCACGCCATCATCCGCGAGATGGACGAGATCTGGCGCATCGCATTGGCCGACAAGAAACAGCGCCTGCCGGTCCTGCTCGAAGCCTACCACGACGCCGTCGAGAAACGGCTCCAGTCCGAGTCCCTCTTCTCGTTTGGCTACCTGCCCATCGAGCAGAAGGCCATCGCCGAAAAGCTGTACTGGAGCATCTGCTACACGATCAACGAAAAGGTGAAGCAGAGCAACGCGGAATGGCTGCCGGATGAACTGACGCATCTGGACGATGTGTTGATCGACCAGTACCAGTGCGACTTTTCCGTTTTCCAGTCGATGCTCGACTACTGGGCCATCGGCCAGTGTTTCCCCGTGATGCCCATCCACCGGCTCGACGAGCGCCCGGACCGGCGCGCGATCCTCGTGGACCTCACGTGCGACTCCGACGGCAAAGTCTGCACCTTCATCTCCCCCTACGAAGACAAGGACTATCTGGAGGTGCACGACCTCAAGAACGAGGAGGCCTACTACCTCGGCTTCTTTATGATGGGCGCCTACCAGGACATCATGGGAGACATGCACAACCTGTTCGGACGCGTCTCCGAGGTGCACGTCTACGCCAGCGAGGAAGAGCCCGAAGGATTTTATATCGAGAAAGTGATCCCGGGCGCAAGCGTCGAAGAGATGCTCGCCCAGGTGCAGTATTTCCCCAACGATCTGCTCCGGCGCATGAACAAGCTCGTGCGGGAGAAGGTGCAGTCCGGCGTCATCCAGCCCAGCGCCGGCTACGCGATGCTCGAGGAGTACGAGCAGATTATGAAGGAGACCACCTATTTCAGAAACACGTGATTGGAGGAGCGATGGCCAACGAACAGGTCACCCTCGGCGTCGTCCAGATGCGATGCTCGGCGGACCCGGATGACAACCTGCGCCGCGCCCTTCAGATGAGCGGCGAGGCGGCGGATCGTGGCGCACAGATCGTCTGCCTGCCCGAGTTGTTTCGCAGCCGGTATTTCTGCCAGAACGAGGACTCGGCGCATTTTGCGCTCGCCGAACCCATCCCGGGCCCGTCGTCCGACGCCTTTGCGGCTCTGGCGAAGGAGAAGGGTGCGGTGATCGTCGCCAGCCTGTTCGAAAAACGGGCGGTGGGCCTGTACCACAACACCGCTGTCGTCGTCGATGACGACCGGGGCATGCTCGGCCGTTACCGAAAGATGCACATCCCGGATGATCCGCGGTACTACGAAAAATACTACTTCACGCCCGGCGACCTCGGGTTTCGGAGCTTCGAAACCTCGCGCGGCCCTATCGGCGTGCTCGTCTGCTGGGATCAATGGTACCCCGAAGCGGCCCGCCTCACGGCATTACACGGCGCCGAGATCCTGTTTTACCCCACGGCCATTGGCTGGCACCCCGAGGAGAAATACTCTCACGGCGAAAAACAGCATGATGCCTGGGAGATCACCCAACGGGCCCACGCGATTGCCAACGGGTGTTTCGTGGTGGCGGTCAACCGGACCGGCTTCGAGCCGGAGCCTGGCGCCGCGGCCGGCCAGGGCATCCAGTTCTGGGGGCAGAGCTTCGTCGCGGCGCCGGACGGCTCCATCCTCGCACGTGCTTCGCAAGACGATGAGGAGATCTTGATCGTGAACATCGACAAGCAAGCCATTTTTGATCAGCGTTCCGGCTGGCCGTTCCTACGCGACCGCCGGATCGACGCGTACGAAGCAATTACCCGGCGGTATATCGACTAGCTTCGCCATGGACATACTACCTTCGACGCTCACGCCCACACCCGACTCGCCCGCCGCGCTCGGTTACCACATGCCGGCCGAGTGGGCGCATCAACAAGGCGTCTGGATCTCGTGGCCTCACAACCCGGACACCTGGCCCGGCTTTTTGCCGCAGGTCGTGACGTTTTATGACGAACTCACCCGCGCCATCAGCGAGGTGGAAGAGGCCCATATCAACGTCACCGGGGACTCCATGCGGCACGACCTCGAACGCCGTTTCAAGGACGCCATTGCCCGTGGACGGGTCGTTTTACACGATTTTCCGACCGACGATGCCTGGTGCCGCGACCACGGCGCGACGATCGTCGCCGGCCCCCGCGGCCGCGCGGCCATTGACTGGCGCTATACGGCCTGGGGCGGCAAATACCCGCCGTACGACCAGGATGACCGTATCGCCGATCAGATGGCCACCTACCTCGGCCTCCCCATTTTTCGGCAGGAGGTGACCCTCGAAGGGGGCGCGCTCGAAATCAACAGCGAGGGGCTACTGCTCACCACCGCCTCCTGCGTGCTGAATCCGAACCGCAACCCCGGCCTCACGATTCCCGCCGCCAATCAGCTGCTGGTGGATACCCTCGGCGCGCGGGACATCCTGTGGCTTGAAGGCGAGATCGCCGGCGACGACACGGATGGCCACATCGACAACCTGGCTCGCTTCGTGAACGACGACACAGTGTTTATCGAACCCCGCCTCGGTGAAGCCTCGCGCGCCATCCTGCGCGACTACCGCACCCCGATGGGCGGGGCACTCACGATCGTGGAACTCCCACTGCCCGAGCCGATCGAACGGGACGGGCAGTCCCTGCCGGCCAGCTACGCCAACTTCCTGATCATCAACGAATTGGTGCTGGTGCCCGGCTACGGCGAGCCCGAGGACGGAGTCGCCTGTGCCATGCTTCAGGAGCATTTCCCGACGCGCGACGTCGTAGCCATCGACGCCCGCGCCGCCATCGTCGGTCTCGGCGCCATCCACTGCCTCACGCAACAAGTGCCTGAATAGGGTACACGTTTGGAAGTGGCGGGGCATAGCGGTACCATTCCTCTCGTCATCCTCGCGAATGCGGGGACCCATACGACCAACAGGTCTTGCATGGATCCCCAATCGAGTTGGGGATGACGAGACCCTACGAACCTCACACCAGTCATCCCAATGTCTCAATTTGCCCGCTTTATCTGGCTCTTTATCGTCGTTTCCATCGCCGGCCTGACTTCGAGCGCCCAGCCAGCACCCGCCGGCGCCGCCGGCTACACGATCCAGCCCTTCGCCTCCGGCCTCGATAGCCCGTGGGGCATGGCGTTCCTGCCGGATGGCCGGCTGCTCGTGACCGAGCGTATCGGCACCTTACGCATCGTCGCCACCGACGGCACCGTCTCAGCGCCCGTCGAAGGCGTGCCGGAAGTCTGCGCCTGCGGCCAGGGCGGGTTGCTGGACGTTCAACTGCATCCGCACTATCAGCAGAATGGCTGGATCTACATCAGCTACTCCGACAAAAAGATGAACGCGGCCGGCGAGGCCACGGGCTTCACGGCCCTCATGCGCGCCCGCCTCTCCGGGAACGCGCTGATTGACCAGCAGATGGTCTACACGGCGCCTGAAGACGTGTACAGCACGCGCGAGCACCATTTCGGCTCGCGGATCACGTTCGACGACGCTGGCTACCTCTTTTTCTCGATCGGCGACCGTGGCGTCATGGAAGATGCCCAGCGGCTGGATGTCCCGAATGGCAAGATCCACCGCCTGCACGACGACGGGCGCGTGCCGGCCGACAATCCCTTTGTCGGCCAGGCCGGCGCCGTGGCGACGATCTGGTCGTACGGCCACCGTAACCCGCAGGGCTTGCAATGGAACGACGGCGCCCTCTGGAATACCGAACACGGTCCGCAGGGCGGCGACGAGCTGAACCTGGTGCGCAAAGGCCTCAACTTCGGCTGGCCGGCGATCACGTACGGCATCAACTACAACAACGAGATCATCAGCGAATTTACCGAAAAAGAGGGCATGGAGCAGCCGGCGACCCACTGGACGCCGTCGATCGCCACCTGCGGCATCGACTTCTACGACGGGGCCGCGTTTCCAGGTTGGAGCGGCGACCTGTTCGTGACGTCGCTCAAGTTCGGCGAACTCCACCGCGTTGAGATCGACGGCACAACCGTCGTCAATCGGGAAGTGGTGCTCAAAACCGACGGCCGGCTGCGCGACGTTGAAACGGGTCCCGATGGCTACCTTTACATTGCTATCGAGGGCATGCCGACGAGCATCGTCCGTCTCGTGCCGGCCGGGAGTTGATCATGGGCGGATGGCTGGATCGGATTCCCCTTACGCTGCTGATCGTGGGCGCCACGCTGATGGCGCTGGCGCCGTTTTATCCCGAGCCGCACCTGTGGCAGAAAGCCAGGATGCTATTCGCGGGTGAACTGACGCGTCCGGAGGATATCTTCGATGTCCTCTTTCACAGCGCGCTCCTGATACTGGTGGGGATCAAGGTGAAACGCGACTACTTCTCTTCCGAAGACGGGGTGGAGTGAGCGGTTGAATCCGATGTCTCTTCATCGGCACCGAAGCGTCGGGGCCTACGTTTAAGCCAACGTAGGCCCCGACCTCCACGCTCTCGGGTAGGCCTTCGGCGCGCGAGGTGCCGTGGTTGGTATCAGCCATTTCAACTGTGGGGAAGACGGCGTATCTTCCCATGCTACAAAACCCCTTTTTGCGACGGGCACCCGTTAGGATTTGGCATCGCGCTTTATTTTATGTTGATACCCACCGTAATCGCGCACGCGCGCCGCGCCGCGCTGATTGTACTTCTTGTTGTGCCACTGGCCCTGATGCTTGCCGGCTCAACGGCCGCAGCCCAGCAAGCCGCCACGCCGGCCACCCCCTTGTCGCTCGACGACCTGCGGAGCTTCAAGCCCACCGCCGGCAACTGGCAGATTGTCGGCGGGTTTACGGCGGATCGTAACGCCGATCAGGCCTTTACGACGACGCCTGGAACGGGTATCCTCGCCAATATCCAGACGGAGAGCGCCCGAGACAACCTGTTTACCACGTGGGAACACGCCGATATCGAACTGGATTTCGAGGTCATGATGCCCCGGGGCTCTAATTCGGGTGTTTATTTCCAGGGCCGCTACGAGATTCAGCTCTTCGATAGCTGGGGCGTCCCGGCGCCGAGTCCGGCTGATATCGGTGGCATCTATGAACGGTGGGACGAAGCGCGTCCCGAGGGCCAGAAAGGCTACGAAGGCCATGCCCCCCCCGTCAACGTCGCCCGCGCGCCGGGGCTCTGGCAGCACCTGAACATCGTATTCCGGGCGCCGCGTTTTGATGCGGCCGGCCTGAAGACCCGTGACGCCGCCTTCGTGCGCGTCGCTCTGAACGGCGTCGTGCTCCACGAAAACGTCGAATTGGGCGGCCCCACCCGCGCCTCCGCCTGGGACGATGAGGCCCCGCGCGGTCCGCTCATGATCCAGGG
Organism: Rhodothermales bacterium; assembly: GCA_034439735.1. Taxonomy (NCBI): domain Bacteria; kingdom Pseudomonadati; phylum Rhodothermota; class Rhodothermia; order Rhodothermales; species Rhodothermales bacterium. The sequence goes on from JAWXAX010000125.1 coordinate 48,374, forward strand.
AGACCATGGTCCTGTGGCGTTCCGCAACATCGGCTACCGCCTGTACGGACCCGAGCAGGTGACCCTCTCGAACCTGCGGTATGGCTACTACCAGGGGGCGTTCGACTGGCAGATGCCCGATTTGGGCGATCTCACCCTGACGCATGAAGGGCCCACGCCGGCGATCGATGCCGGTCTCGCCGATACCGAAAAGCGCTTCGCCCTCCAGTTCACCGGCTCCCTGGACATCCCGACGACGGGCGATTACGTCCTGGAGGTGGCGCACAGCGCCCGCGTCCGGCTGGATGTCGATGGGAAAACCGTCCTCACTGACCGCGACGACAATGTGGCTGCGCCGGGTGATTTCGCGCTTCGCACCACCCGCCTCCGGCTATCGAAAGGGGCCCACCCGTTTGCACTCACCTACGCCAGAGGCAACTGGCACGGCGACCCGACGGCCCTCGGCTTCTATATCGCAGGCCCGGGATTATTGCGAACGGAGCTCTCGGCGCCCGGCTCCTTACCGCTCGATGCCTTCGCGGCCTATGAGATCGCTCCGGCCGGCGAGGCCTCGATCCAGCGCAACTTCGTCATGCACCGAGGCGCCCCACGCACCCACGCGATGTCGGTCGGTGAACCCTCGGGCATCCACTATGCCTTCGATACCGGAACGGGCGCCTTGTTGAGCCTGTGGAAAGGCCGATTCGTCAATGCCGCGACGATGTGGTATCAGCGCGGTGATCTGCAGAGCGCCATCCCACTCGGCAGCGTCCTCGAACTCAGCGGCTGGCCGACGGTGGCCGTCCTTTCCGACGACGCGGCGCCGTGGCCCGAAACGCCGGAGGGGTTTCGGTTCAAAGGGTACAGTCTGAATGAATTTGAGCGGCCTATCTTTGCCTACCAGGTGGGGGATACGGAGGTGCTGGATCAGCTGACGCCCGAAGGCGCCTACTTTTCGCGGCGCATCGCGTTGTCCGGATCGGCCCCGGCCGGCAAGGTGTGGCTGTTCATCGCCGAGGGTGACCGGATCGAGCTGATGCCCGACGGCGCCTACGCCGTGGACGACCACACCTATTTCATCGAAAACCTCCAGGGAGGGCTTGCCTTCGTGCGTAACGTCGGCGGGAAAAGCGAGCTGCTCATCAGCGTCGATGTCGCCGGCGGCGCTCTGGTCTCCTATGATATTGTCTGGTAGATCCGCATGATAAAGCCTGTTACGCTACACGGCATCGCCGCACGACAGCCCAAGCCGCTCGCTCGAGTGGTTGGGATTACCGTCGCCGCCGCCCTGCTGGCTTCCTGCGCGGAGCCTCGCCCGATGGGGGACCCTCTGGACCACACCCCGGAGGAAGTGGGGTATTATTACCAGGTGGTCGATATCCCCATCCCCGAGGACATCATCCTTGAAGTGGGGGGCCTGGCGGTTCTGCCAGACGGACGGCCCGCCGTGGCGACACGTCACGGGGAGGTCTGGCTGGTTGACAACGCCTACGGTGAACGCCCCGAAGCGCCGGCCTTCACGCTCTTCGCGCGCGGCCTGCACGAACCCCTCGGGCTGCTGCGCCATGAAGGGTCGCTGTATACCGCCCAGCGCGGCGAATTGACGAAGATGACCGATACGGACGGCGACGGACGCGCGGAAAACTTCGAGACGGTCTACGCCTGGCCGCTGACCGGCAATTACCACGAGTATTCGTATGGTCCGTTATTGATGAACAACGGTAATTTCTTCGTCTCACTCAACCTCGGCTGGTTCGATCGAGGGGAGAGCCGGGCGAAGTGGCGGGGCTGGGCGCTCGAGATCACCCCGAAAGGGGAGATGACGCCGATGGCCGTCGGCTTCCGCTCGCCGGCCGGCATCGGGATCCTGGAAAACGGCGACATCTTTTATGGCGAAAACCAGGGAGATTGGATCGGCTCCGGGTGGATGACCCACATCGAAACGGGCGATTTCCTGGGGCATCCCGGTGGATTGAACTGGACGAGTGAGCCGGAGTGGACCCATTTCCAGCTGGCGTACGACGATATCCCCAACACCGGCGCTCCGATGGCGGAGGCCGCGAAAACGATCGAGCCACTCAAACTGCCGGCCGTCTGGTTTCCGCACACCATCATGGGGATATCGACCTCCGCCATCATCCAGGACATCACCGACGGCGGCTTCGGGCCGTACGCCGGCCAGGTATTCGTCGGGGACCAGGGCCACAGCAAGCTGATGCGGGTTTTTCTGGAACAGGTCAATGGCGAATACCAGGGCGCCAACTTCCCGTTTTACGAAGGCTTCGCCTCGGGTATTTTGCGGACGGCGTGGGGGCTGGATCACTCCCTGTTTGTGGGCCAGACAAGCCGCGGATGGGATGCGACCGGCAAGGCGCCGTACGCGCTCCAGCGGCTCGTATGGACCGGCAATGTGCCTTTCGAGATGAAGGAAGTACGCGCCATGCCCGATGGCTTCGAGATCGTCTTCACCCAGCCGGCCGACCCCGCCGCCGCGGGGGATCCCGCGATGTACACTGTACAGGGCTTTACGTACAAGTACCACAACACGTACGGCAGCCCGGCAGTCGATATTCAGACGCTGCCGGTTCGCCATGTCGAGGTCTCCGATAACGGCCTGAGGGCACGCCTCGTGGTGGATGGCTTGCGTGAAGGCTACATCCACGAGATCCGCCTCGGTGCGCTGCCGTCCCAGTCGGGCGCGCCGCTGCTGCACGACTTCGCCTATTACACCCTCAACGCGATCCCGGATGGAGAGCGACTTACCGTGGCCGGCGCGCATGCCGCGGCGTCCGAGCCGGCGTCAGACGTCAGCGCTGGCCTGAAGCATAGGACACAGCCGCCGGCCAGCTGGAATTCTGGCCCCGAATTGACCCTCACCCTGGGCACGCTCCCGGGCCTGCGGTTCGACGAGGCGCAGTTCGAGGTGAAGGCCGGCGCCCGCGTGGCGCTCACGTTTAATAACAACGACGATATGCTCCACAATCTCGTCATCACCGCCCCCGACGAGGCGGACCACGTGGCCACGGAGGCGCTCAACCTCGGGCTGCGCGGGCAGGAGATGGGCTATGTGCCCGATGCCGGCGCCGTCCTGTTCTTTACAAGCCTTTTACAACCCGCCACCACCGAAACCATTTACTTCGAGGCGCCGTCGATCCCGGGCGACTACCCCTTTGTCTGCACCTTTCCCGGTCATGCCGCAACCATGCGGGGTATACTCCGCGTACGAGCCTGACAGGAGCCCGTCATCCACACGCTCCGCAGGACGACTCGCACTCCATTCCTCCACCGACTCCTTTCCCCATGATGAAAAAGCACCTTCGCCGGCTACTGGCTCTCCTGACGCGCACGCCGAATCTTCGCCCCGCCGCCGTCCCGGCGCCCGTTGTCCGGAATCGCTTCTGGACGGGAATCGCCCTGACACTCCTTGCGACGAGCCTCCTGAGCGCACCCGCCCTCGCCCAGCCTTCCAAAACTGAGATGGCGACGCACCTGAAAGCGATCGATCAGCTCACCACCGACGCCCTCGCCGCCAGCAAAAAGGCCGAGACGGCCGCCTCCGTGGCCGAAGTGAAACGCGAGGCAGACATTGTATTCGCTTCGATCTGGGGCATCACCTCCGGCCTCGCCGACGGCGCACTGGGTGCTGAAAAGGTGCACGACTGGAAAAGCCGCTGGCAGTCCGATACGGATGACTTCGAACTCGAGACCCCCGAAAAATTCGGGGTGCTGCCGGCCGCCGTCACCGATCCGGCCCTGATGGGCATCGTCGGACGTGGACGCTACGTGCGAGACCTGATCAAGGTGGAAGCTGAAGCCGGCAAAGCCCACTTCCAGCACACGTTCGCCGCCCTCAATAATGTGATCGGGTGGCAACGGATGGATTATGCGCCGGCCCGCGGCGGCATGCCGCGTGTCGACCTCACCGCCCAGTGGGACGCGCCCTCCGAGTTCTGGCTCTCCTCAGCCGATACGGGCTGGATCTTCGACGCCTACTCCCAGGCGGTGAACATCCTCAAAACGTCGTATGGCGACGATATCGGCGCCGCCCGGAAGCACGCCGCCGGCATGACGCAGTTGCTCGAAAAAGTGCGCGCCGGCGTCGACGCCAATGGCAACAACACGGTCGAGCCCGCCATGATGGAAGGCGGCCTCGACACCGCGCTCCAGCATGCGCGTCTGGCCGGCATCAACCTGCCCTGATCGCGCTACGTGAACTTCGCCTTCCTCTTTCCAGGCCCAGCTTTCCTATTGCCATGAACTCATTCCAGCGAATTTTTTTCATCCTCCTGATGCCGGCTATCCTCTTTGGCTGCTCCGGCGCCCGATCTACCGCCGTGGAGACGATGAACGCCGCCGATCCTAACGCCATACGGGTGCTTATGATCACGGCGACCAACGGCTTCCGGCACGAGTCGATTGAAGCCTCGAAAACCGTCATGCAAGCGGCAAGCGATTCCACCGAGTTCGTCATCGACATGACGGAGAACGTGGAGGACCTCAACGACGCCAATCTCGCGAAATACGACGTCCTCTTTTTCGCCAACTCCACCCTCCGCGTGGCCAATGACCTGACGGACTCGGAGCGTGTGACGGCGCGGGACCCGATGGTGGGCGACTGGGGCAACTACGACCTTTCCTACGAAACGACGCAAGGCAAAGCCACCGGCAAACTCGCCATCTCCGGCGCACCCGGCTCGCTTACCGGATACATCAAAGTGGGTGATGCCCCGGCGCCGCTGACGGTTGTGACGTTGGCCGGCCGTGCGCTCACGTTTTCGTGGATCGAAAACGACCTCGGCTCGGGCGCCGCGACCATCACGGCCACTACCCAGATCGATGGCGATGCGATGAACGGCTCCGTCACCGTCGACGGCACCGACATCGTGCTCACGGGCACCCGCACGGGCCCTCCCCGCGATAGCTACGAAGGGACGCCGGTGAACCACGCGCAGCGGGCCGCCATCATGCGGTTCGTGCGTTCGGGCAAAGGCGTCGCCGTGGCACACGCCGGCCTCGATGCGTTTTATGGATGGAGCGAATACGAAGCAATGGTCGGCGGCGGCCTCTTTAAGTCAAACCCGTGGACGCAAGAAGTCCGTGTAACCATCGAAGAGCCTACCAACCCGGCCGTGGCCCACTTCGGAGAATCGTTCACCATCAATGACGAAATCTACGTCCTCAACAACAATCCCCGCTGGAACTCCCGCGTGTTGGCCTCACTGGACATGGCAAGTGTCGGGGTGACGGAAGAACCATCGGATCAGGAGCGCAACGACTACCCGATTTCCTGGATTCGGAAGTACGACGGCGGACGCGTGTTCGTCACCAAGCTGGGCCACTTTGCGGAGGTCTGGCAGAACCCGGCGTTTGTTACCCACGTCCTCCAGGGGATGCGCATGGCCGCCGGCCGCGTCGAAGCCGACTTCGGCGGACGGCGCGTAAAGGAAGTGATCGCCGCGGACGTCTGGCCGGATGACATCGCGGTCGATGATCGCGGTAACGTCTGGATTGCTGAATTACGCGGCAAGATCCACCGCTATGACGCCACGACGAAGCAGACGCGCCTCCTCGCCGAAATCAAGACGACCGACCCGACGGGCATCGAACACGGGATCTATGGCATCGAGGTCGACCCAAACTTTTACGCCGGCGAGCCTTACGTCTACATCTTCTACGCGGAGCCCGAGACGTTTGTCAACACGCTGCTGCGGTACGAGTACCGGAACGACGCGATCGATTTTTCCACCGAGAAGATCATCCTCCGCGTCCCCACCGAGCCGCAGTGCTGCCACCAGGCTGGCGACCTCGAGTGGGGCGCCGACGGCACCCTCTTCATCTCCACCGGCGATACCGGGTACTCCGGCACCCGGCCCGAATGGGAGATCAGCGAGGAGCGCGTAAAAGCGTTCGCCGAGAAGTACGACCTGAACGATACGCACTGGTCGCGCATCGTGGACTCCGAGCATACCTCGCAGAACCTGACTGATCTCCGTGGCAAGGTGCTCCGCATCAACAAAGACGGTTCGATCCCGAAGGACAACCCGCTCTACGGCCAGCCCGGCGTCCGCTGGGAGATCTTCGCCTACGGCCTGCGCAACCCGTACCGCATCAAGTGGGATCAGGAGACGGAATCCCTGTTTATCGGCGTGGTCGGCCCGGATGCGGTGTACGACTACGACGAGTACAACGTCGCACAGGGCGGAGAGAACTTCGGGTGGCCGCGCTCGATCGGCCGGCTGTTTTACAATGAGTGGACTCCGGACATGATTCCGAACTTCAAGCCGCCGATCTGGGAGTACCGCTATGACCAGGGCGGCGCCCGCTCGGCTACGTTTGGACCGGTGTATCGCTTCAAAGGCGCCGGCGCATTCCCGGAGGCGTTTCAGAACAAGGGCTTCGTCTACGACTGGTCCCGCCGTTGGATCAAGTGGGGCGACATCGAGGAGGGCACCTATACCTCCGACGACGAGCGGATGGTAAAGAACACGCCGCTCCAGTACTCCACCCGCACCACGCGCCTGACGAACATCAAAACGTTCGATCAGCTCACCATGAGCACGCCGATATCGATGGAAGTCGGTCCCGACGGATGCATCTACGTGGCGGAATACGACGGATTCTGGGATCCAGGCCCTAACGCACAGGTCACCCGCTACTGCTGGGTGAACGACTGAGGATCGAACGATCCCCCCGGACCCGAGTCGGGGTCTGGGGGGATGGGTTTCCGAATCGATCGGAATGTGGGGGGCGTGGTGTGGCGTCGGGTTACGCTTCGCTAACCCGACCTACGGGCTGATCCGACGGGGCCGCGGCGGGATTGGGTGGCGGGGGGAAACTCGCCGGCTTCTTTGCCCGGTTTCTTCCGAAGATATTGATGATCGCCACGGCGCTAACCAGCAGCACCAGCGCCACGCCCATGCGCCAGGTCACTGTCTCGCCTCCCAGCGCCCAGCCCAGCAGAATAGCCACGCCCGGATTGACGTAGGCGTATGTCGTTGCCACGGTCGGTGTGGTATGGGTGAGGAGCCAGACGTACGCGCTGAACCCGATGAACGAGCCAAAAACCAGCAAATAGGCCCAACTCAGCACGGAGCGCATGGTGAAGGAGGCCAGGTGGATCTCCGCCGCCTCGCCGGCGACCAGGCCGGCCAGCGTCAGCATCAGGCCGCCGCCGAGCATCTGCATGGCGGTGGAGAGGAACGGATCGGCGGGGAGACCGGCGTTGCGGCCATGCAGCGACCCCACCGCCCAGCAAATCCCGCCCAATAATGTGGCCGCCGCCGCGGCGACATTGAGTCCATCGCCGGCCAGAATCGACCCGGTATCGAACAACAACGCCACGCCCACCGCACCCACGATGAACCCGATGATCGTCAGCCGGTTAGGTGGTGCGCCTTTTTTCCAGAGCCAGTCCAACAGCGCCATCCACATCGGCACAGTCGTGATGAGCAGGGCGGCAAGGCCCGACGGGATAAACTTCGTCGCCCAGGCGAGGGTGCCGGTGCCAAAACCGAGCATCAGGGTGCCGACGAGGGTCGCCCGCCGCCACTGGACGAAGGTTGGACGCTCGCCGCCGCGCATCCTGAGCCACAGGTACATGACGCCGCCGGCGATGCCGAACCGGCTCCCCAGCAGCAGCAGCGGGGGCAACGTTTCGACCGCGTACCGTATGGCCAGATACGTCGATCCCCAGATGATGTACACACTGGCAAGCGCCGTGACGAGCGCCCAGCGTGCCGGTGGTGTCGAGGTAGCCTGCATGCGGAGCGTTCCGATCGATGGGGATAACACGGAAAACCGAGGGGGGACCACAGGGGGGACCACAGGGGGATGTAAACCCGCTTCGTCGCAATCGGGGCCGCGTATCCAGTGATCTTTTTGAGAAGCTTGCGGACGGCCTGTCGTATCTTGCCGGGCTGACAAACCGAACCCGCATGCACTCTCCGCGCTACCTCCTTCTCCTGATCTTGCCAGTCCTCGCCGCGTGCCGGCCTGTTGCTCCTCCCGAACCGGACCTCTCGTCCGTAATCGACGCCCTCGACGCCTATATCCAGTACGAGATGGCCGATAAAGGGCTACCGTCGGTGTCGATAACCCTCGTCGATGGGCCCGACATCGTCTGGTCAAATGGATATGGGACCGCGCAGCCTGCTTCCGGGGCGCTTGCGACGGGGCAGACCGTCTACCGCGTAGCCTCGCTTTCGAAGCTCTTTACGGCAATGGCCGTGATGCAACTGGTCGAACAGGGCCGGCTCGATCTTGACGCCCCCATCGAGACCTATCTGCCGGACTTTAAGCCGGCCAACCCGTTCGGGACCCCGGTGACTCTACGCCAGGTCCACAGCCACCGCTCGGGCCTCGTGCGCGAGCCGCCGGTGGGGCATTATTTCGACCCCGACGAGCCCTCGATCGAGGCCACCGTCGCCAGCCTCAACCAGACGGCGCTCATTTACGCGCCGACGACCCGGACCAAATATTCAAACGCGGCCGTCACCGTGGCCGGCCGCGTCGTGGAAGCTGTAGTGGGCGAGCCGTTCGCCGACTACGTGGACCGCGCGCTACTGCATCCGATGGGGATGACGACCAGCAGTTTCGCCCCCCGGCCCACCCTCCGCGCCGGGCTGGCGGAAGGGACCATGTGGACCTACGACGGCCGCACGTTCCCCGCGCCGGTGTTCGAGTTGGGCATGGCGCCGGCGGCCAACCTGTACACCACCATGGACGACCTCGGTCGTTTCATGACGGTCCTCTTCGCCGGCGGCATCGGTCCCGATGGAGCCACCGTGATCTCCCCCGCATCGCTGGATACCATGTGGACCGTACAATTTGCCGGCGGCGGGGATCCGCGAGCGCCTGGTTTCGGCCTGGGCTTCTTCGTCGATGCCTTCGAGGGCGCGCGACGCGTCCAGCACAGCGGGGTGATGTACGGTTATGCCACCCGCCTAGCCGCACTGCCGGACGAGCGGCTTGGCGTGGCCGTCGTGGGAACGATGGACGCCGCGAACGATGCCGTGGACCGGATCGGCGCGTACGCCCTTCGGCTGCTGCGGGCGCACAAAGCCAGTCTACCCCTGCCCGGTTTCGAACGGTTCACGCCCGTCGACTCGCTCCTCGCGCGCCGGCTCGACGGCAGGTACGAATCGAACGGAGCGGTCCGCGAACTCATCGAACGCAACGGCGAACTCTACCTCTTCAACGGCCTCGAACGCCACCGCCTCCGGATGCGGGGCGACTCCTTGATCACCGACGACCGGCTCGCCCACGGCTACACCTTGCTTCCGGAAGGCGACGCCCTGATCGATGCCGCCGGCCAGCGGTTCGTGCAGGTCGCGCCGACCCGGCCGGCCGCCCCGTATCCGCATCACGCCGGCCTCATCGGCGAATACGGGTGGGACCACAACACCCTCTACGTCTTCGAACGCGACGGGCAGTTGTGGACCCTCATAGAGTGGTTCTTTTATTATCCTCTCACCGAAGTGAGCCCCGACGTCTACCGCATGCCGGCGTACGGGCTGTATCCCGACGAGACGCTCACCTTCACCCGCGACGCGCAGGGGCGTGGGTTGAACGCTTCACTTGTCGGGGTGGACTTTGAACGGAGACGGATCGAACCCGATGGCGGGGCCACCTTCAAGATCAATCCCGTGCGCCCTGTCGAAACCCTGCGCTCCGAGGCGATGGCGGCCACCCCGCCGGCGCAGCCGGATTCCCTTCGCGCGCCAGACCTCGTCGAGCTGAGCACCCTCGATCCGACCTTTAAACTCGACATCCGCTACGCCACCACGAACAACTTCATGGGAGCCGTTTTTTACCAGCAGCCACGGGCGTTCCTGCAGCGGCCAGCGGCGGAGGCGCTGGTCCGCGCCGGCGCGGAGCTAAAAAAACAGGGCCTCGGGATCGTCGTCTATGACGGCTACCGCCCCTGGGCCGTAACGAAGATGTTCTGGGAGGCAACGCCCGAACACCAACACGATTTTGTCGCCGACCCCGCAAAGGGGTCTCGCCACAACCGCGGCTGCGCGATAGACATCGGCCTGTACGACCTGGCCACCGGCAACCTCGTCCCGATGCCCAGCGGCTACGATGAGTTCTCGCCGCGCGCCTTCCCGGATTACCCGGGCGGCAGCGCCCTGGAACGCTGGCACCGCGAACTGCTGCGCGATATCATGGAAGAGGCCGGCTTCACGGTGTACGAGTGGGAGTGGTGGCACTTCGACTTTAACGAGTGGGGCCAGTACCCCGTACTTAATGTGCCGTTTGAGGCGTTATAAGCCGTTTTCGCGTTGAATGTGGAACGTTTGTTCATAGCGTGTGCATCGTCCCAACTTCTTTGCCCAGACCGTTACGTCCTGGCTCTTGTCCGCCCTTGCTTCGGGCGATTATCATACGGGCAGCCGTCCCCTTCACCACGAACCGGAGGTCGCCAATGAACTGGATCAAGTACAGCGCCATTCAGCCTACCCGTGAAGGGTGGTACCTCATCCACTACAGCCGCGAAGCCGACCGTCCCGGGACGTACTGGCAATTCTGGGGCTACAAAGCGTTGTACTGGAACCCCTTGATGGGCAAATGGACCGAGGACGCCCGCCCGCCGGAGCAGGGCGGCCGCGTGATCGACGTCGCGATCGAACTGTGGACGGAGATTTTTTGCATGAATTGAAGGGCTGAAGGGTTTAAGGTTCAAGATATTTTCCTTAAACCTTAAACTTGTTAACCTTAAACCCCTTCTCTTAACACTATTTAACATCGTTTTCCGGAAGCCATGGAATGCGATGCGGCGTTGCACCGTCAGTAGCTCAGCGTTCGCCGGCCGGCGGACAGCCTGTGCTACATCATCCTCCTGGAGCGTGCGCCTCGCATGAACTACCGCTTCTTTTTTCTCGCCGTCTTTCTCGCTACAGCCTTTTTCCTTCCCGTCCTCGCCTTCGGGCAGGGCGCCAATCCGGAAGTCGCCGGCTTCACTCGCGACGCCAAAACGAATGAACGGCTGCCCGCTGTCAACGTCGTGCTCACCAGCATGGCGGATTCGTTAAAGACCTACGGCACATCAACCAACGCCCGGGGCTTCTTTTCGTTGACGGTGCCCGCCACCGGTCTTTACCGCCTCCAGTTGTCTTTCGTGGGCTACAAGAGCGCCGCGATGCAGATCGATGTACCGGCCGAGGGGTATAACCTCGGCTTTGTCCTGCTCGACGAAGACACGGTAGCGCTCGACGAAGTGGTGGTGGAAGAAGTGCAGGAGCGCGTCACCATCAAGGGGGATACGACGGAGTACAATGCCGGCGCCTTCAAAACAAACCCGGATGCCAGCGCGGAAGATCTGGTCGGCAAGATGCCCGGCGTGGTCGTGCAGGACGGCCAGGTGCAGGTGCAGGGCGAAAACGTGCGCCGTGTGCTGGTCGATGGGCGCGAGTACTTCGGCGACGACCCCACGGCCGCGCTTCGTAACCTGCCGGCCGATGTGATCGCGCGCGTCCAGGTCTTCGATAGGCTCAGCGATCAGGCCCAGTTCTCGGGCTTCGACGATGGGAATTCAGAACGGACCATCAATATTATCACGACCACCGGCACCGAAAACGGGCAGTTTGGGAAGATTTATGGGGGTTACGGCTCCGAAACCCGCTACATCGCCGGCGGAAGCATGAATATCTTTGACGGCAACCGACGGATTTCGCTCATCGGCCTGAGCAACAACGTCAACCAGCAGAACTTCGCCAACGAGGACCTTCTTGGCGTGTTGGGCAACACCAACCGCGGTGGGTTTGGAGGTGGGGGTGGATTTGGAGGTCCGGGCGGTGGCGGGCCTCCACCGCCGACTGCTGCGGAGGTAATCGCTGATAC
>JAWXAX010000126.1 GCA_034439735.1 Rhodothermales bacterium
CCACGGGCCGAATCCTTGCAAAATCCAGACAAACCGCCCCGTACCTCGTAGCAATTACCTGGAATCGGCCCTATACTTCGTTGTCCTTTCAACCGGAAGGCATGCGCACGAGCGCATCTCCCAGACACTTTACCAGGGTAGCCTGTGGAACTGAAGGCCGTAAAGTTCGACAATCAGCAGTCGCAGTCGTTTGTGGCGGATATCAAGTCGCGTGTCAACGCCTACTTCGACGCAAACCAGCTCTCTCGCAAGGCCAACGGCGCGATGATCGTGAAAACGGTGATGATGTTCGCCATCACGTTTATCCCCTACGCGCTCATCCTCACGAACCGGTTCAGTCCGTGGGAAATGCTCGGTCTGGCGGTGTTGATGGGCATCGGGATGGCCGGCATCGGGTTTTCGATCTCGCGCGACGCGCTCCACGGGGCCTATTCGTCGAACCAGAAGGTCAATACGATCCTGGGGATGACGTTCGACCTGCTCGGGGCCAACGGGTACATGTGGAAGATCACCCATAACGTGATCCACCACACCTACACCAACATCCAGGGGATCGACGAGGATCTGGAAGTGTCGCCGTTGCTGCGGTTGTCGCCGGAGTCCGAACACAAACCCATCCACCGCTGGCAGCATATCTACGGGCTGGCGGCCTACAGCTTTTCGACGCTGAACTGGGTGTTCGCGAAGGACTTCACCTACCTCCTGCGTAAGACCCTCGGGCCGTACCAGAACGTCAAGCATCCACCGAAGGAAGTGGCCATCCTGCTCGGCATGAAGGTGGTCTTCTACACCTACACGATCATCGTGCCCCTGCTGGTGCTGGACATCGCGTTCTGGCAGTTTGTCATCGGGTATCTGGCGATGCACATGACGGCCGGCTTCATCCTGGGCGTCGTCTTCCAGCTTGCGCACGTGGTCGAGGGACCCGAGCATTTCACGAGCAAAAACGGCGACACGATGGAAGACGCGTGGCTGGTGCATGAAATGAAAACCACCGCCAACTTCGGCCGGCGTAACAAGCTGCTATGCTGGTATGTGGGCGGGCTCAACTTCCAGATCGAGCACCACCTCTTCCCGAAGGTGTGCAGCATCCATTACCCGGCCATCAGCCCGATCGTCGAGCAGGTCGCGAAAGAACACGGCATCCCCTATCACCAGCACACGACGCTGATGGATGCCTTACGGTCGCACCTGCGCATGCTCAAAGCACTTGGCCGGCCAGAAGCGGTGCCGGCGCCCGTGGCGGCGTAGGGCCCCAAAATGCTTTGTCACCCCGGACTTGATCCGGGGCCCAGTCGATTTGCAATTCGGCTGGACCCCGCATCGAGTGCAGGGTGACAGCGGAGTGGGAATGAACCACCCCGAATCTCGCGGACGCCGCCCCCAACAAAAAAGCGCCACCCCCGACAGACCGTCCGGGATGGCGCTTTTTCTTTAATCCGAATCGAGTTTACCCCAGCAACGCCCGGGCTTCGGCGGCGATGTTATCCACCGTGAACCCGAAGTACTTGAAGAGTTCGCCGCCCGGGGCCGACTCGCCGAAGCGGTCGATCCCAAACGCCTTCCCTTCCGAGCCCACGTAGCGCTCCCAGCCCAGCGTCACGCCGGCCTCGACGGACAGGCGCTTCTTCACCGACGGCGGGAAGACGCTCGCGCGGTACTCGGCGCTCTGCTGCTCGAACAGTTCGAACGATGGCATGCTCACGACGCGGACGCGCCGGCCTTCCGAACGCAGACGATCCGCGGCGCCGAGCGCCACATGGAGTTCGCTGCCGGTAGCCATCAGGATCAGCTCCGGCGTGCCCTCCGAGTCGCTGAGGACGTACGCGCCCTTGCGCACGCCTTCCGCCGAGGCGTACTTCGTCCGGTCCAGCGTGGGCAGGTTCTGCCGGCTGAAGGCGAGCACGGTCGGACGGTCCGTCGCGAGCATCGCGATGCGCCAGGACTCCGCCACTTCGTTTGCATCCGCCGGGCGGAGGAACGTCAGGTTCGGGATCGCGCGCAACGCCATGTAGTGCTCGATCGGCTGGTGCGTCGGGCCATCCTCGCCCTGGCCGATGGAGTCGTGCGTGAAGACGTAGATGACCGGCTGCCGCATGAGCGCGCTGAGGCGGAGCGCCGGCCGGAGGTAGTCGCTGAAGATCAGGAAGGTGCCGCAGTACGGGCGGAGGCCGCCGTGAAGAGCAATGCCGTTGCAGAGCGCCGCCATGCCGTGTTCGCGGACGCCGAAGCGGATGTACCGGCCCTCGGGCGTCGCCTTCTGGAAGTCGGCCGCGCCTTTGATGCCGGTGTTGTTGGACGGCGTCAGGTCCGCCGAGCCACCCACCAAGTTCTGGATCACCGGGGCGATGGCGTTGATGACCTTGCCGGACGACGCGCGGGAGGCGGATTTCTCCTCGACGCCAAACGTCGGGAGGTGCTTCTCCCAGCCGGCGGGCAGCTCGCCGGCCTGCCAGGCCAGGAACTCGGCCGCGAGGTCGGGGAACGCCGTGCGATAGGCGGCAAAGGCCTTGTTCCAGCGGTCCTCGCTGCGCTTGCCGTTTTCGAGCGCCTGCCGGAAATGGGCGCGCACGTCCGCCGGCACGCGGAAGGTTTCGTTCTCGGGCCAGCCGAGGTTGCGCTTCGTCAGGCGCACTTCCTCATCCCCCAGCGGCGAGCCGTGGATGCCGGAAGTGCCCTGCTTGTTGGGGCTGCCGAAACCGATGACGGTGCGGACGATGATGATAGAGGGCCGGCCGGTCTCGGCGCGCGCCGCATCAAGAGCGGCGGCGATCGCCGCCGTGTCGTTGCCATCGGCCACGTGGAGCACGTGCCAGCTGTAGGCCTCGAAGCGTTTGCCGACATCCTCCGTGAACGAGATGTCCGTGCTGCCGTCGATCGAGATGTCGTTGTCGTCGTACAGGAAGATCAGTTTACCCAGGCCCAGGTGTCCGGCCATCGACGCGGCCTCGGACGCGACGCCCTCCATGAGGTCGCCATCGGAGACGAGCGTGTAGGTGAAGTGATCCACCACCGTGTGGCCGGGACGGTTGAAGCGTGCGGCGAGCATGCGCTCGGCGACGGCCAGGCCGACAGCCGTAGCGGCGCCCTGCCCGAGCGGACCCGTCGTCGTCTCGACGCCGATGGTCTGGAAGTTTTCGGGGTGCCCGGGGGTCTTGCTGTGGAGCTGGCGGAACTGCTTGAGTTCGTCGAGCGGGAGGTCGTACCCGGTCAGGTGCAGGAGCGAGTACAGGAGCATCGACCCGTGGCCGGCGGAGAGCACAAACCGGTCGCGATCCACCCATTTCGGGTTTGCGGGGTTGTGTTTGAGGACCTCCTGCCAGAGCACGTATGCCATCGGCGCGGCGCCCATCGGGAGTCCGGGATGGCCGCTGTCGGCTTTCTGCACGGCGTCTACCGCCAGAAAACGAATGGTGTTGATGGCGTCCTGAGTGAGCGTGGTGGTCTGCACGGCGAGCTCCTGGGTGGTTAGGTCCATTGGAATAGTAGAATGTTAAACAGGGTCGATGCCGCGGGCTGCGACAACCGGGTGCGCGCCGGCGCGGGCCGCGCGGCGTCCGGTGTGGGTATCGGCCGGTTATGAGGAGGAATTAGCCCGGGCAGTCATTCACGATACGATTTACGACGCCGGCACAGCCTCACTGATGAACTGAGCGAAGCAGCCGGGCGTACGCGAGCCCACGAATCGGCCATTGATGACTACTGTCGGCACACTCGACATGCCGGTTTCCTGCGCCTTGGCGCGCTGATCGATGATGCGCTTGCGGAAGGTGCCGGCGCGCAGCTGGGCGTTCATCCGCTCGACATCCATCCCGATGCGCTCGGCGATCTCGCGCAGCTCGGCGACGTTGATCCCGGCCGTCCGCCGCATCGCCATCTGGGCATCTACCATCTCGGTGAACTTGCCCTGCTCGTGCGCGGCGTACATGGTCTCGATTTGCGGCATCGAGTAATCACGGATCGGGAACGGGATGAAATAGAACCGGACGCTATCGCTGTGGGTGGCCACCATCTGCTTCATGAGCGGGTGGAGGTCCTGGCAATGCGGGCAGTTCGGGTCGAAGTATTCGATCACGACCACATCGGACGCCGGGTTGCCCAGCATCGGGTCGTTGTCCGAGATGAGATTCAGATAGTTATCGTACGTCGCCATGCGCGGGTCGTACAGGCACGCCGGCGGCTCGGTAAAGACAGGCGCTTCGACAATCGCGGGCTCGGCGGGCGGCGGAGGCGGCGGCGCCGGCAGGTTGTTGAAGTAGATGAAGTCACCCACCAGCAACAACGCCAACACGCCGATGGCGCCCGAATAAAAGCGCGACTCGGCTTTCATCACGCCTGCGGAGACCCGCCCGGCGCCGCTCTTGTCCCCGGTGATCAGGTCGTAGATCGTCGTCCCGAACAATACCGTGGCGATGGCGGCCGACGTAAGGCACAACGCACACAACTCGCCGATGCTGTTGATCTGATAGTTGACGAGGTACATCGAATAGATGAACCCGAACCCGATGAGGCCGGCCCGAATCCGCTTCAGCGTCCCCACACCCTCCGGCTTCGCCCGCATCAACAAAAAACTGAGGATCGCCACGGCGACGTAAAAAATCATCCCCCAGTAGACGTTCGAAATGCCCATGATCGAGCCGGCGCCGCTGGTGACCACCGCCTGGCAATTAAATAGCTGCTCGCCGCCCTGGGGCGGATTAAATCCCCAACACCCCTGGTCGAACCCCCGACCCTGCTGGATCCAGAGGTGAACCGTCACGAGAATTCCGAAGACGCTGAGGCCGAATACCAACCGATCGATCAGCGGCCGGTAGACCGATAAAAAGCCAGAGTTAGGGGCTGAAGTGGGGGTCGCTGACCGCGATGCCTGTTCTTTCTCCTTGCGCGTTTGTTTTGCCATGGTGCGATCGAGCCGTTACACGGTATTACACGGCGGAAGCCCGCCAGACCGGTTGAATGGGGTGGGGAGAATAAAAACAATGCCCCCTTAACGCCCATCCTGCCGACAAGGTTCATGGTTGCCTGACTCGGCCGGGTCAGACCTCTTCAGAGGGCACGGCATGCCATGTGCGCTCGGGCGATTTACCCGAAAGTAGCCCCTGAATCCGCGCCTGGAGGACGACCACCGTCGCCGGCTCGATCCGCTCCGGCGCCCGGCCTCGTTCCTTGAGGAGATACCGCGAGCCGCCCTGATGCTCGATCGTCATCTCCCACACCCCGCCCCGCCGTAGTTCGTGGCGTTCCAACCCGTCGGCCCGCAGGTACACGATCAATGTGTAGTCCGTCACCGCACTGTGCAGGATCGTGACAATGTCCTCCTCCTCCAGGAGCGACGTCCCGGGCGCGCAGCCGGCGGCCAGCAGCGAAAGTACAACCAGAGACCGAAGAAGGGAGCGCATACGTTTGGTGTTACGTTAAAAACAGTCAGCGGCGTACATGTCATCGAAAAACCGGGCATCAGAGCGAAACACCAACAATATCGAGTCACCCTGAGCGCAGTCGAAAGCCTGCCCCCGCGAAGGCGGGGGGGCCTCTCGATCGTCCGGGAGGTCCTTCGACTACGCTCAGGATGACGTCGGATAAACGCGTAAACGTTCAACGGCATTATCGCCATCACCCGAACCACCTTAACCCCACCCCATCGCACAAAACCTCGCCGGGGGGGGTTGCGCGCTCCGGCGCGGCGCGCGTATCTTCCCGCCATGAATCGCACCATCCATATCAAACTACGCCGCAACAACCTTTGGTGGCGCCGCCTGCATGCAGCGGCCACGCGTACCGGTTTGTAGTACGATGCGACTTGGATATTTCCAGCGTTGGCCCGCTGCTCGATAGAGTTAGCGGGTTTTTTATTTTTTAGCGATCCGATAGTAGACGTACCGATGGACTATACCTCGTTCACCGAACTTATCGCCGAACAGCGCGCCGCGGGCGTCGGGCGGATGATCGTGCCAGTCATCCGCCGGCTCAGCGCCGACCTCCTCACGCCGGTCTCGGCCTTCCTCACCCTCCGCACCCGCGACGCCTACGCGTTCCTATTCGAAAGCGTCGAGGGCGGCGAAAAGCTCGCGCGCTACTCGTTCCTTGGGATCGACCCGTTTGCCCTCCTGACGGCCCGCGGCGCCGAGGTCTCCTACCAGGCCCTACGCGATGGTCACCGGCTCACGCCGCCGCCCGCCGGCCACATCTACCACGCCCTGAACCACCTCCTCGGACAATACAAGGAGATCAAGGTCCCGGGTTTTCCACGCCTCACGGGTGGAGCGGCCGTCGGTTACATGGGGTACGACACGGTCCGCCTCATCGAAAAGCTGCCGGCCACCGGCGAAGACGACCTCGGGCTGCCCGACGCCGTCTGGTGTTTCTACGATACCGTCGTCGCGTTTGACCATGTCAAACACCAGATGGTGATCATGGCCGCGGCCTTCATCGAACCCGAAACCAACCTCCAGGCCGCGTTCGACGAGGCCGGCGGGCGCATCGAGGCGCTCGCGCAAACGCTCCGCCACGGCGCCTTCACGCCGCCGACCCCCATCCGGCTCAAAAGCGGCGCCCTGCGCTCAGCCACCGAACGGCCGGCGTTCGAGGCCGCCGTCGAACGCGCCAAACGCTACATCTACGAAGGCGACATCTTCCAGGTCGTTCTCTCCCAACGATTTACGCTCCAGGCCGAAGGAGATGCCTTCAACCTCTACCGCGCGCTGCGCCAGATCAATCCCTCCCCCTACCTGTTCTACCTGGATTTCGGTCCTTTCAAACTCGTCGGCTCCTCGCCAGAGGTGCTCGTGCGGGTCGAGCAGGACAGGGCGGAGGTGCTCCCCATCGCCGGCACCCGCCCCCGCGGGAAAACGCATGCCGAGGACCTCATACTGGAAAAAGAGCTCCTCGCCGACCCGAAGGAACGGGCCGAACACCTGATGCTGGTGGATCTCGGGCGCAACGACCTCGGACGCGTCTGCTCCTTCCAAACCGTCGAGGTGGATCGCTACGCCTACATCGAACGGTATTCGCACGTGATGCACATCGTATCGTCCGTCGCAGGGCGTGTCCGCCCGGGCATGACGCCGATCGATGTGCTCGCCGCCTGCTTCCCCGCCGGCACCGTCAGCGGCGCCCCCAAGGTGCGAGCGATGGAGATCATCGACGAACTCGAACCCCTGAAACGCGGCGTCTACGCCGGCGCCG
>JAWXAX010000127.1 GCA_034439735.1 Rhodothermales bacterium
CAGAAAAATGCCAGTCTGATGGCTGGATTACTTCGTAAGTCGTTTCGCTCGTTTCCCGCCTCCGCGGGAGCCTGCCCCCGGCTTTGACCGGGGGATGACGATGCCCTGGATTGTAGAAATCTCAACAGTTTGTGAACTCTTAACCTGAAACCACTCACGATAATCCGACAGGATTCCACGTGAATGTACTTAGGCCCGCCTGGTACCCGATACACATTAAATGAGGCACGACGCCCCGCCTCCCGTGTTAGCCCAATTGTTAGCGGACGATACGAGGTACAGACGCTGCGCGGCGAGAAAGGCGACAAAACGACCGGACGGCAAGTCCTTGTTTTTGGACGCTATAGCCCGCGGTGCGGGGCAAGACGAAGTGCCGGGCATCTTCTACCCGGGGAGATGACGATCGAAACCCGAAGGGTCTGTGAGACCCTTCGGGTTTTTTCGTTCGACGGCGCCGGTCAGGCATCCGGGCGCGGGGGCAATAGCGGCCTCAGGTTCTCGAGTAGAATGGCGTCATCCCGCCGCATAAATCATCCTCGCAGACTCCAGAATGGCCTTGCGGCGGATCCAGTTCGGGCTCTGTTCCACCGCTCTCAGCAACCAGCCCAGCCACAAGCTCAGCGCGGCGATCGTCAGCGTCGGCGCCATGGCAGACGATGTGAGAAACAGGCTGGCGTCGGACACGAACAGGTTCTCGAGGCCGTGATGGTGGAGGACATCTCCCATACCTCAGGGGAGTACCTTGCGCGTTTGTCCATGACTCCACGTTCTCAAATGTTGAAGTCTCCGGCAAATCCGGGGCGGTTCATACGAAGCACCATCGGAAAGAGAGCGCCGTCCGGCTCAGTCCTTCGCCGGCTGGAACCCGGCAAGTAGCGCCTTGAGATCCGCCGGTTCAACCGGCTTGACGAGGTGAAGGTCGAAGCCGGCTTCTTCGGAACGCCGCCGGTCGGTGTCCCGCCCGTAGCCGGTGAGGGCCACCAGCCGCACGCCTTCGAGATGGGGCAGCCCCCTGACGTGTCGGGCCACTTCGAAGCCGTCCATGCCGGGCAACCCGATGTCGAGCAGGATCACGTCCGGCTGGAACCCGATCGCCCGTTCAAGAGATGAAGGGCCGTCGTAGGCCACGCGAACCTCGTGACCCCACGAGCGCAGCAGCATCGCCGACATCCGGGCCGCGTCCTCGCTGTCGTCCACCACCAGAATCCGCAGCCCCTCGGTCGCCGTCATCGAAGGCGCCGCCACGGCAGGTTCCAGGGGCTTCACGGTCCCGTCGGCGAGCGGCAGCCGGACCACGAACGCGCTGCCCGATCGGAGGCCGTCGCTGTAGGCCTCGACAGTGCCCCGGTGCAGGGTGACGAGGTTTTTTACCAGCGACAGGCCGATCCCCATGCCGCCATCGGCCCGGTCCAGCGACTTGTCGGCCTGCGTGAAGAGGTCGAAGACGTGGGGAAGCAGGGGGCCGCGATGCCGACTCCGTTGTCTCGAATCCAGATGACGGCGTGATTGTCCACGGATTCGACCGTAAGCCAGATGAGGCCACCGACCTCGGTGTACTTGGACGCGTTGTCCAGGATGTTGCCGATGACTTGCTCCAGCCGCCCCGAGTCGGCGTGAAGCCACAGGACGTCGTCGGAGAGGGAGACCGTGAGTTCTTGCTCCCGGCGCTTGATCAGCGGCGCCACACGCTCGATCGAACGCTTGACGATGTTGTTCACACTCACCCGATCGAGGTGGAGGCGAATCTGACCGGTGGTGATGCGAGAGACCTCCAGCAAGTCGTCCACGAGCCGCGAGAGGTGGCGCACCTGCCGCTCGACGACACCGCGGGCTTCGCGCTGCACCTCGTTCTCGTTATCCTGTTGCCCGATCAGGTGAAGGGCGCTGAAGATGGGGGCGATCGGATTGCGAAGCTCATGCGAGAGCATTGCCAGGAACTCGTCTTTGCGTTGGCTGGTGTCGGCCAGTGCGCGGGCCTGGTCGTGGATCTGCCGCTCCAACCCCTTGCGCTCCGTGATGTCCCGGATGTTGCACTGTGCGACTTTGTGGCCGGCCTCGGTGTAGACGTTGCAGATGAACTCCACCTCCTGCACCTGGCCCTCGGCGTTCTCGAGTGGCAAGTCCTCGTAGCGGACGTAGCCCTTCTCGCGGAGCGTTTCGATGGCGGCCTCGCTCTCCTTTTTGTCCCGAAACAGGCCGATCTCCCAGAGCTGCTTTTCGCAGAACTCCTCTTTCGTGTAGCCAAGAAGCTCGCTCATGTACGGGTTGGAGTCGATGATCTCCATTTTCTCGGCGTCGAGGATGAGGATGCCGTCGCGCGCCGACTCGAACAGCCGCCGGTAGCGCTGCTCGGAGGCCTGCATGCGGCGCAGTGAGACCCGTTCGTCGGTCACGTCCTCGATCGCGAGTAGGATCAGCGCCGTGGGGGCTCCCGGCTTACGGATGCGGCGGGCGTTGATGTGGAGGCGGCGTGCGTTCAGCAGCATGACCTTGCTGCCGATGGCCGGGAAATCCCGCTTCACCTCAAAGTCGTAAAACTCGTCGTTCCCGGTCTGGAGATCATCCAGCAGCACCCGCAGTTCGGGGAGATTCCATTGGCCGTCGCCCAGGTCGTAGAGGATGCGGCCTTCGATCTGGCTCTGCGAGACGTCGAAGGTCTGGTAAAACGCGGCATTCGCCAGCACGATGCGGAAGCCCTCGTCGAGCACGAGCAGCGGTTCGCGTAGCGTCGCGAAGATGCCGTCGGCGTAGGCGAGGGCGTCTTGCAACGCTTGCTCCTTCAGCCGGCGCTCGCTTATGTCGCGGAACACGAGCACGACGCCGGCAATCTGCCCGGCCTCGTCGCGGATCGGGGCGACGCTGTCGTCGATGGGCCGCTCGGCGCCGTCTCTGGCAATGAGTAGCGTATGCTTGGCCAGCCCCTCCACGACGCCCATACGGAGGGCCCTTGCGACGCCACTCTCGACTGTCAGTCGCGTCTCCTCGTTTACGATGACGAACACAAGGTCCAGCGGCACGCCGGCGGCGTCCTCGGCCGTCCAGCCGGTGAGGGCCTCGGCCACGGGGTTCATGAACGTGACGCGGGCCTCGGCATCGGCGGCGATGACCGCATCGCCTATGCTGTAGAGTGTGACCTTCAGCCACTGGGCCCGCTGCATCAGTCCCTCACCCATTGAGGCGTCCGAATGCGACTGTGATAGTTCGGGGGGGCGGTGCTTATTCGTAGTCAATTCGATCCTCTACTTCTAAGGGTGTATTGACTATCGACGAGGCCGGCGCGCGCGATTGGTATTGATCGCGCGTCCAGGATGTGTTGCTTTAGGAAACGGCTTCAGGGGGCCCGGACGTCCATCTGCCGGCCACCGCTCCGCCGATTCAACCGCCCGCCAGGGGTCGCGACACGCCGGCTATGGCGATGGGTAAGAACGCCTTACGACATGCCGCCACCTACAACTAGGTCAACCTACGCGATTGCCAGTTGAAACCAACCATCAGAAAGGATGAAAAGAGGACTAGTGCTTCAGGGCGAGAACGGATCCCGATGGGACCACGGGCGCAACGATGAACCGCGATAGGTCATTTCACTGCTTTCCCACCGCTCCGATCATCGCCCTCAGCCGGAGGCTGCCGGGGAAGGCGGACGGTGAACGTCGTGCCTTCGTGCGTCGTTGAGGTGATGCCGATCGTGCCGCCGTGGGCGTCGACGATCTCTCGCACAATGTACAACCCCAGCCCGATGCTGCCCGGAGCGCGCCGGGTGGTTGATTCGGCCGTAGTAGCGTGGCGCAACATGGGGTCAAAGATCGTCGCCAGCAACTTCGGTGGGATAGGAACGCCGGCGTTGTGCACGCTCAACACTACCGACTCTGCTTCAGAGGTAACCGACAGTTCGACCGGTCCGTCGGCCGAGCCGTGCTGCAGCGCGTTGCCTATCAGGTTAAAAACGACCTATTGGAGCCGCATGACGTCCCACAGGCCGGTGAGGTCCCCTTCGTGGCGAAAACGTATCGTGCGCTGCGGGTGCATCAGGTGAAATCCGTTGAGCACTTCGTGGCAAAGCTTTTCCAGATCGACCGGCCCGCGCGTCAGCCACATCTCGTTGCCCAGGCCCGTCGATGCGAAGTCGATCATGTCGTTGATCAACAGGGAGATGTCCCGCGTGTAGGTCTCGATCACCGCGAGCGTCTTAGCAGACTCCGAGCTCGGGTCTTCAGCCTGCAAGCCAAGACGCGCGGCCATGCGGATGCAGTTCAGCGGGTTGCGCAGATCGTGGCTGAGGATGGCGAGGAACATGCGTCGCGACTTGTCGACGCGCCTGGTGTAACTGCCGACGGCAATGGCCAGCGATTGGTCCATCGACTCGTTGAAGTGGATGATGTCGGCGATGTCGTAGGCAGTAGGATGGGGGAGGCTCCCCCGCCACTGGCGCAACACGCTGGCGCGCAGGGAGCGGTATTCGGAAACGACCTCCACGATATCGAAGCCCGAGCCAATGCGCCCCAAGCCGTGTAGGGCGGAGGCATCGTCGAGGCCGTCGCTGGCCTCGCCCCCGGCGCCGCCATGGCCTTTGGACTTGCTCGACTGCTCAGAAACGCTCTGTGTGGCAGCCATGTCCCGCACGGTGGCGCGAAGGATCATTTCGGCGTCGCCTCGAAGGGCGAGCCTGGTCATGGTCTTCCCGGGCTCGAGGCTACGGGCAAAGGATTCCCATTCCATCAGGATGGGCTCGATGTTGGTAAGTATAAAGTGTGCCAGTTCCATCTCTTCCTCGTTTCGACGCCGTCAAGACCAGCGCGAGATTACCCGTTAATATAAGGCGCTTCGCCCCATACTTCGGGCACAACCCGTCACAACGAAAGCAAAAACCACGTTCAATTCTTCAGAATTTCCCCCAGACGCATCCGCTTTAGCGTCCCGGGTGAAACCGGCGTCACCTCGATGGCTTGCTGAGCATCGTAGCGGCGTTTAAACGTATTCATGCCGGCGACGTCGCCTGTCCGTTCCATCGCCTCGGCCTCGGCAGCCAACGTCTTGCCCAACTGGAGCCAGCGCTCTCTATCGGCCGCGATGTCGGCATCGAACCAGAGCCGGCGCAGGAGGTGCCCCATGCGTGGATCCCGACGCCACAGATCACCCCATAGAAGCATACTGTCCTCGGCGTAGTCGGGCCCTTCGAAGGGGTGGAAGTGCCACAGGGGCCCCTCGGGAAGGGGGAGTCCGAGCAGCATCGGCGCCAGATAGATGTTGCCAAAAAAGCACAACCGCCACACCTCCAGGGCGCGCTCGAGCCGGCCGGATTCCCATTCGAACTGCCCGTACGACAGCAAGACGTGCGGCTCGATCAGGTCTACTTCCATGTACTCGTTCACTTCGCCGTACCAGTGGCTTGCCCGATCCCGATCGCCGAGGACATGATGGATGGGCCCCAGCAAATACGCCGTGTCGGAATTATCGCCGGTGTGGAGCCTGTGGATCTCCTCGAACTCCGCCGCGGCCTCGCGAAAACGGCCCGATTCCATGTATATCACCCCCAGCCCTTGGAGCGCCTCCAGATACACCGCCTGCTGCAGTTCATCTTCCAGATCGAACGCTTCAGGCGTCAGGGAAGGCATGGTTTCGCGCGCTATCGAAGCACTCTTGCGGAAATAGGCCTCGGATTCGTCCAAAAGATCTTCATCCATCGCAATCCGGGCCAGGCCGTTGTGCGCCACCATCAGGTAGTCGTCGAGTTCTAGCGCGGCGTAAAAATGCTGTTTCGCTGTTTCCACCTGTTCCATCCTGTAGGCGTCCATACCCCTGACGGCTTCCTCCATCGCCAGGTCCAGCCGGTAGGACAGGGACTCCTCCGAGGCCGCGCCGCGATGTTCACGCAAGGACTCGAGCACCGACAGATCTTCGGGAACAGCCCCAATCAGACGCAGAATATTCCGGCGGCGCCCTTCCGTCAGGTACCGCGGATCCGCCCAGACCACCCCGAGCGTCTCCGCGATCTCCCGGTACTTCTTGCTGATGGAGATCGCACTCACATCCACATAGATGGCCACATCCTCCTGCGACATCCTGCCGGCCTGGAGGCGGTCGTATAGATACAGCAGCGCTCCTGCCCATATCTCCGGTTTTCGGGTAGCACTCAGGTCCACGCTGGCGGCAAAGTCTCGCCAGAGCCGGATGCCGCCAGCGAGGGTCTCGCCCGCAAAAAAACCCTCGGAATAATACTCAAACTCGCGGATAACGGCCTTGACGACGCGGTCGTGGTTGGAAAGCGGCTTGGGCATGGCGATTGGGGTATTCATGACACAATCGAACGCGAGGGTATCATAATGCGATTCGATCAAAAAAGCAGCACCCCACCCATTTCACATTTCGTGCAAATGATCGCCTTCAGGCGATTCACCTGCCGGCTACATCCGCCCGGCCAACCGCGCGCCCAACCGCAAACTCAGCGCCGCGATCGTCAGCGTCGGAGCCATGGCGGTGGAGGTGGGGAACAGGCTGGCGTCGGACACGAACAGGTTGTCGACGCCGTGCACCCGCCCGGTCGGGTCGCAGACGGAGTCCGCCGGCTCGGCGCCCATCCGCAGCGTCCCGCACTGGTGCGCGTTGGCTTCGATTCCGAACCGTTTGTGGAAGATAAACGGGTAGCCGGCCCGCCGCATGGCCTGCTTCACCCGGGCGAGCAGCACCCGGTGCGCGGCCTCGTTGTTCGGTCGCCACGTTACCTCGATCCGCCCACCGTCGCCGAGGAGGACGCGGTTCTCGGAGTCGGGCAACTCCTCGGTAGTCATCCACCAATCGATGCTCCGGGCCGCGAGGTAGTCGAGGAGCGCGGCCGGCAGAAAGGGCTTGTCCGACTGGATCATCCGCCCGGTCAGCTTCCCCAGCGTCTGGATGGCGCCGGCGGGATATGGGAAGCCGCGAGCGGCGAACAGGAAATCGTGGAGGCCGACGGTCTTCTGCATCGTCAGCCGCGTCCGCCGCAACGGCCGCACGCACATCAGGGCGCTCTGGTTCTGGATCATGTACCGTCGGCCCACCTGATCGTAGCGGTTACCCACGCCCTCGGGCCACGCGGCGTCCTGCGAGCGAAGCAGCACCGCCGGGGAGTTCACGGCCCCGCAGGCCAGCACGAAGGTGGACCCGGTGATCGTCACCAGGTCGCCCCGGTGCAGGGCTTCTACCGCGACGATCCGCCGGCCCCCGTCCGCCGTTTTTATCCGGCGGACGAGCGTATCGGTGAGCAGGCGCACCTGCGGCGAGGCCAGCGCCGGCCGGAGGCACTGGCGCTCGGCGTCCCCTTTACCGCCCGCGTAACAGGGAAACCCGTCGCAGCCCGTGCAGGGCGTGTCCCGGTTGCATCCCCCCTCGCCCCAGTCGATGGCCATTTCGAGGGGATGGGGATGGAGGCCCTGCGACCGGAGCGCCTCGACAAGTTCGGCGACCGCCGGCTCGTGTGGGATAGCCGGAAAGGGATACGGGGTGGAGCGGGGCGGCTCGGTCGGGTCGATGCCGGCTTCGCCGCGGACACCAAACAGCGCCTCGGCCTGTCCGTAATACATCTCCATCTCGGCGTACCCGATGGGCCACGCCGGCGTGACGCCGTCCACATGCCGCATCCCCGCAAAGTCCTCCACCCGAAAGCGCTGCAGGTTGGCGCCGTAGAGTTTCGTCTGCCCACCCACCCAGTAGTGGTTGCCCGGGCGATACGGCCGGCGGCGCACGGTGTCGAACCAGCGCTCGGTGGTTTTGTAGCGCCCTTCGCCGAAGACGGCCCTGGCGTCCCAGTTCGCCGGCTCGGCCGGCAGGTAGCCGCCGCGTTCGACGACGAGCACATTGGCGCCGCTATCCTTCAGGGCATAGGCCAGCGCGCTGCCCCCTGGCCCCGAGCCCAGAATCACGATGTCGGCGGAGAGCAGCTGGGGCATGGCGGTTGAGGGCTGGGAGGACGCGGTGCATCGAATATCGAACGAGGGTCAACGATAGTCAAGAATCTCCCTGAAGCGCTTTTTTTGATGGGAGGCGATGATTTCCGGCGCGTTGCCTATCTTGCGCGCGATACCCCATAGCATCAGCCGTTCTCCCGCCCATGCATCCGATCTACCCCTACTTTGCCATCCTCCTCCTGGCCGCCGGTTGCGCGCCGCAACCGCCCGAGGGCGCCGGCGCCGACTGGGCCCACTACCTCGGCCACCCAACGAGTAATCAGTACTCCACGCTGGACCAGATCACCACCCAAAACGTCCGCACCCTCGAGGTCGCCTGGACGTTCGTCACCGGCGACAGCGCGCTCTACGAGGCCAACAACCTGATCGTCGATGGCGTGCTCTATACCCCCACGCCCAGCCGAAGGGTGATCGCCCTGAACGCCGCCACCGGCGAGCACCTCTGGACGTTCGACCCGACGACCATCCAGACGCATGAGCCCACCCGGCGCATCGAGGCGCAGCGCGGCATCACGTACTGGGAGGATGGGGATGACAAACGCATCCTCTCGGCCCGCGGCCCATGGCTTTTTTCGCTCGATGCGCGGACGGGCGTGCCGGTGCCGTCGTTCGGCGAAGGCGGGTGGATCCACCTGGGGGATGGGATGGATGTCGAGGGCCGGCCCAACGTAGGGCTCAATAGCACCGGCTACATCTACAAGGATATGTTCATCGTCGGCG
>JAWXAX010000128.1 GCA_034439735.1 Rhodothermales bacterium
CAGAAAAATGCCAGTCTGATGGCTGGATTACTTCGTAAGTCGCTTCGCTCGTTTCCCGCCTTCGCGGGAGCCTGCCCCCGGCTTTGACCGGGGGATGACTATGCCTTTGATTGTGGAAATCCCAACAGCTTCTCAGGATTTCTTGCGACGGGCTACCGGCTTTGGGGCTTCCGCATCGTCGGATGCTTTTTTAGGGGTCGTTTTTTTAGCGGCGGTCTTTTTAGTGGCAGTTTTTGGTGCCGCGGCTTTTTTGGCGGGCGCCTTTTTAGCGCCGGTTTTCGGAGCGGCGGTCTTCGTCGCGGCACTCTTCCTGCCGCCGGCTTTTTTCGCACTCCCCTTCTTCGAGCCGGCTCGGCTCGCCAGCAACTCCAGCGCCTGCTCCATCGTCAGGCTCTCCGGCGCCGTCCCCTTCGGCAGCGACGCGTTGACCTTCTGGTGCTTTACGTACGGCCCATACCGTCCATCCAGGATCTCAATCGGTTCGCCGGACTCCGGGTGGTTGCCCATGACCCGCAGGGCCTGTGACTTCCCTTCTTTCTTAAGGATCAGCTCCAGCGCGCGATCGAGCTCGACGAACAGGACATCGTCCTCCTCCGTCAGCGATGCATACACGCGCCCGTGTTGGACATACGGCCCATAACGCCCGATATGCGCCAGGACCGGCTGCTGTGTGCCCGGGTGTTTGCCGAGTTCGCGCGGGAGGGCCAGCAGCGCCAGCGCTATCTCCATATCCACCTCCTCCGGCGTGATGTGCTTCGGCAGTGAGATGCGTTTGGGCTTCCCGTTCTTTTCGTCGTCGCCCAGTTGGAGGTAGACGCCGTAGGGTCCATTTCTGAGCAAAATAGGCTCATTGGCCGTGGGATCAACGCCGAGAACGCGGTCCTCCTCATTACCCTGGGCAACGATGGACTCCAGCATTTCGAGCGTCAGATCCGCCGGCGCGACATCGGCCGGCAGCGACGCCGTCAGGCGCTCTCCGGACACCTCGCGCTCCGCGTACGGTCCGTAGCGGCCGACACGCACCACGTACTCCCCCCAGTGCGGCGAGGTCACAGTCGACACGCTGCGGGCGTCGATCCGGTCGAGCCCCCCTTCCACGAGGCCTTCAAGGCCCATTTTGCCCTGGTAGAACGTCTTTAAGTACGGGAGTGACTTCGCCGACCCGGCGGCGATGTTGTCCAGCTCCTCCTCCATCCGCGCCGTAAATCCCACGTTCACGAGCTGATCGAATTGCTGCTCGAGGACCGCGTTCGTGGCGAAGGCGGTAAAGGTCGGGATCAACTGATTGTTTTTCCGGCTGACGTATCCGCGGCCGATGATCGTGTCGATGATCGTGGCGTAGGTGCTTGGCCGGCCGATGCCCTCATCTTCCAGTTTCTTGATGAGGCTCGCCTCGGTATACCGTGCCGGCGGCTTCGTCTCGTGGCCTTCTGCTTCCACCTTGCGGCACTCCGGCGTGTCGCCTTCCTTAAGGTCCGGCAACGGCTGGTCCTGGTCCTCCAGCGCGGCCTCCGGGTCGTCGCTGCCTTCGACGTAGGCGCGGAAGAAACCCGGAAACTCGATCGTTTTGCCCGAGGCGCGGAAGATCGCGAGGTCGTCCGGCGTGCCGGCTTCGATGCGGGCCGTGACCATGCGGAGGCGGGCGTCGGCCATCTGGGTGGCGACGGTGCGTTTCCAGATCAAATCGTACAGGGCGCCTTCGACCCCCTTCAGGCCCAGTTCGTCGCGCGTTTTCATCGCGCTGCCGGCGGGGCGGATGGCCTCGTGGGCTTCCTGGGCATTGCGGACCTTGCCGCCGGTGAGGCGGACGGTCGGATACAGGTATTCCTTACCATACCGCTGCGTGATGGCGCGCCGGCTGGCGTCGATCGCCTCGCCGGAGAGCTGCGTCGAGTCGGTACGCATGTAGGTGATGTAGCCTTGTTCGTAGAGCTGCTGCGCCACACGCATGGTATCGCGGGCGGAGAGCTTCAACTTGCGGCTGGCCTCCTGCTGGAGTGTAGAGGTGATAAACGGTGGCGCCGGCTTGCGGATCGATAGCTTTTCCTCCACCTGGGCGACCCGCCAAGGGGCCCCGGCAAGCCGCGTGGCCAGCGCGCGGGAGTCGGCGCCGGTCATCAACAACACGTCCTTGCCGGCGATGACGCCCTCCTTGAGCTTGCCCGTTTCGTCGTCGAAATCCTTACCGGACGCGAGCCGGACGCCCTGGTGATGCGTCATCACGGCGTCGAACGTCTTTGTATCTTTCCGAAGGGAGGCCTTGATGTCCCAGTAGGTAGCCGGGACAAACAGCATGCGCTCCTTTTCGCGGAGCACGATGAGGCGGACAGCGACGCTCTGCACGCGGCCGGCGGAGAGTTTCGGGGCGATCTTTTTCCACAGAAGCGGCGAGATCGAGTACCCGACGAGGCGATCCAGGACGCGCCGCGTCTCCTGGGCGTCGATCAGGTTGTTGTCCATCTCCCGCGTATGTTCCAGCGCATCCAGGATGGCTTCGCGGGTGATCTCGTGGAACACCATCCGCCGGACGGGGACCTTGGGCTCGAGCACCTGCAGGAGGTGCCACCCGATCGACTCCCCCTCGCGGTCCTCGTCCGTCGCGATATACAACTCGTCGACGTCCTTCAGCGCCGCCTTTAATTCCTTGACGACCTTCCGTTTGTCGGGTGGGACGACGTAGATCGGCTGAAACCCATCGTCCACATTGACGCCGAGGCGGGCCCAGTCTTTGTCTTTGAGGTGCTCGGGAATCTGGTCCGCGGAGGCCGGCAGATCGCGTACGTGCCCCATACTGGCTTCGACGCGAAACTCGCCCTCGGGCAGGAATCTACGGATGGTCCGAGCCTTGGTGGGGGATTCAACAACAACCAGTCGCTTCATAAAGACGAGGTAATACGTTCGCGAGGAGAGCGGGCGAAGCGGTGCGCTTCGAGACGGGCGCCAGCGGAATTTTTAAGTGCCGAGGTCTCACGCCGTGGCGATGACAACGTTCCAGACACGCGACAGAGCCGGCGGACGGGGAGGTGCATATCGCCACAAAAAGCGTATCTTGCTGCCTTCATTCTCATCCGCCCCCTGGAGATGGCTGCAGCACACGCGTTCCGAACCTGGCTATTCCGCGATGTACGCGAAGCCCCGATGTTGCTTTTGCTCATCGTATTGTTGGTCGACCTCCTGCTCAATCGGCTGTACATTTCGTTCCTCCATTACCCGCTAGATACCCTACTAGACATTTCGAACGGGCTGGTCGGACCCCTCATTTCGTTAAGTTTTATCAAAATCGCGTTTATCGCGATCGGTTTGATCCTTTGGATCGGGCACTTCAAACCGAGTGAGCTGGGGTTATGGATGCGTAACATCCCGGCCGGCATTCTCGCGACGGTCTTCCTCTGGGCGTTTCTGCAGCTGTCGATGATGATCGCCGGCTTCTTGTCCGAAGGGTTCATCCGGTTCTCCAGCGCCATGGCGGGGTTGGAACCGCTGCGCGGCATCGGGCTGCTGGTTCTATTCGCGGTCACCAAGGCGCTGTTCGACGAAATTGTATACCGGGGCCTGCTGATCCCCCAGCTGCATACGAAGCTCCAGCGCTTTGTCCCGTTCGACGCCGGCATGAACCTGGTGCTGGCGGTCGTCATCTCGCAGTTGATCTACATCATCATCCAGATCCCCCTGATGGATTTCGGCGAGGGGAACGAATACCATCTCACGAGCACGATCCTGTCCATTGTAGCGTTGAGCACCCTCAATTCGCTGATCTTCTTACGCACGAAAAATCTCTATATCGCTGTCGGGGTCCATGCGCTCTGGTTCAACACGGCCCTTTTCACCGAAACCGAGTTTCCACCGACGATTGCCCTCGCGGCGCTTGTCGTCCTGTTTATAGCAATCTACCCCATGCTGCCGGACCGGCGGACCGTGCTGTACACACAACCGCTGGAGGACCGGAGCCTGTATTGAGGTTCTGGGTTCTGGGTGCTGGGTTCTGGGTGCTGGGTTCTGGGTGCTGGGTTCTGGGTGCTGGGTTCTCTCGGAACGCCGAACTCGCCGCATCATTTTTACAGGAATCCGGGATAATCTTTCAGGAAGGCGGAACACCGCGTTGACTTCTTGATTTGGCAGTGCCGTACTTTACGCGCTTTTTGGGTGCGGAAGCCGGCCGCTATTGACTTGCAGGCCACCCGCCGAAGTCGACGAGCCACCCCCGCTCACCTCACGATCGGGACCCGCCTGCCATCCGCTGACGGAATCGGGACCCACACCTTGCAGCCATCAAAAGACTCTTGACAGGAGGAACCTACGTATGAGTGACCGCACGAAATATGTTTATCTATTTGGAGACGGTAAGTCCGAAGGGACCCGGGAAATGAAATCGCTCCTGGGCGGAAAAGGGGCCAATCTGGGCGACATGAGCGCGATTGGTCTTCCGGTTCCTCCGGGTTTTACGATTACCACGGAATGCTGCAAGTACTATAACGAGCACAAGCACACGTGGCCGGCCGAGTTGGAGGCGCAGGTGCGCCAGGGCATCGCCGGCCTCGAGCGGATGATGAAAGCCGGCTTCGGCAACCCCGCGAATCCCCTCCTCGTCTCCGTTCGTAGCGGCGCCGCCGTTTCGATGCCGGGCATGATGGACACCGTCCTCAACCTGGGTCTGAACGACGAGGTGGTGGAGGGCCTGGCGAAGCTGACGAACAACGAGCGCTTCGCGTTTGACTCGTATCGCCGCTTCATCGACATGTTCGGCGATGTGGTCATGGGCGTCGACCACGAGCACTTCGAGGAAGCCATCGAGGCCCTCAAACACGAACGCGGCGTGGAGAACGACATCGACCTCACGGCCGCCGACCTGCGCATCCTGGTCGATCGCTACAAGGCGATTTATCGCCAGCACAAGGGCGACATGTTCCCCAGCGATCCGTACGAGCAGCTCCGCTACTCGGTCAATGCCGTGTTCAACTCGTGGGATAGTGACCGCGCCGTCAAGTACCGCACGATCAACAAGATCCGCGGCCTGATCGGCACCGCCGTGAACGTCCAGTCCATGGTGTTCGGCAACATGGGCGACGACTGTAGCACGGGCGTTTGTTTCACCCGCAACCCGTCGACCGGCGAGAACCTGCCTTATGGCGAGTACCTGATCAACGCCCAGGGCGAAGACGTCGTGGCCGGCATCCGCACGCCGCACGAGATGACGCTCATGGAGCGCGAACTGCCCGTGGCTTATCGGGAGCTCATCCACACGATGAGCCTGCTCGAGAAGCACTACAAAAACATGCAGGACATCGAGTTCACGGTGCAGAACAGCAAGCTGTACATCCTGCAGACGCGCTCGGGCAAACGTACCGGCGCCGCGGCCATCCAGATCGCGGTGGATATGGTGCGTGAAGGGCTGGTAACGAAGAAGGAAGCCGTGCGCGACCTCGTCGAGACCCGGCACCTGGACCAGCTCCTACACCCGCGTTTCAAGGACGAAGCGGGCTACGCATCGCGCGTCATCGCGAAGGGTCTGCCGGCCTCTCCGGGCGCGGCCGTCGGTCAGGTGGTGTTCTCGGCCCATGAGGCGGAGGATGCCAAAACCGCCGGCCGGAAGGTCATCCTCGTCCGCATCGAAACCAGCCCGGAAGACGTCGGCGGCATGGACGCGGCGCAGGGCATCCTCACTTCGCGCGGCGGCATGACCTCCCACGCGGCCGTCGTGGCCCGCGGCTGGGGCAAGCCCTGCGTGGCCGGCTGCGCCCAGGTCGTCATCAACTACAAGACGAAATCGTTCACCAACGGCAAGATTGAAATCAAGGAAGGCGACTGGATCTCGATCAACGGCTCGACGGGTGAGGTCGTCAAGGGCCAGGAGGCGCTCGTCGCCCCGACGCTCAGCGGCGACTTCGGGACGTTCATGAGCTGGGTCGATACCTTCCGCACGATGGGCGTCCGCACGAACGCAGATGCCCCGGCGGACGCCGCCAAGGCCATCGAGTTCGGCGCCGAAGGGATCGGCCTCTGCCGCACCGAGCACATGTTTTTTGAGGAAGATCGCATCATCAACATGCGCGAGATGATCCTCGCGAAGACCGAGAAGGACCGCCGTACCGCGTTGCTGAAGCTCCTCCCCCACCAGAAGAAAGACTTCCTCGGGCTCTTCAAGGAGATGGCCGGCAAGCCGGTCACCATCCGCCTGCTGGACCCGCCCCTGCACGAGTTTCTCCCGCACGACGCGGAAGGCCAGGAGCAGATGGCGAAGGAAATGGGCATCACGGTCGCCGAGATTGAAGCCCAGGTCGAAGCCCTCTCCGAGTTCAACCCGATGCTCGGGCATCGCGGCTGCCGGCTGGGGATCACCTACCCGGAAATCACGGAGATGCAGGCCCGCGCCATCCTCGAAGCGGCCGTCGAGCTGAGCCAGGAAGGCGTGAAAGTGCTGCCCGAAATCATGGTGCCGCTGATCGGCACGGTGGAAGAGTTCGTCAACCAGAAAAACATCATCCTCGCCACGGCGGAGAAGGTGTTCGCCGAAAAAGGCGCGAAGATCGAATACCTCATCGGTACGATGATCGAGATCCCGCGCGCGGCGCTCATCGCCGGCGAGATCGCCCAGGAGGCGGAGTTCTTCTCGTTCGGCACGAACGACCTGACGCAGATGACCTTCGGGTACAGCCGCGACGACGCCGGCCGGTTCCTCCCGCAGTACGTCGAATCCAAGATCCTGCCCGACGATCCGTTCCAGACGCTCGACCGCGAGGGCGTCGGGCAGCTGATCCGGATGGGTACGGACCGCGGCCGCTCGACGCGCCCGAACCTCAAGGTGGGCATCTGCGGCGAACACGGCGGCGACCCGATGTCGGTCCATTTCTGCTACGAAGTGGGCATGAACTACGTCTCGTGCTCGCCCTTCCGTGTCCCTATCGCTCGCCTCGCGGCCGCCCAGGCCGAGTTGAAAGCGAAAGGTTGATCCGGATCCGCCCATGAGCTGGCTGATGGGCTGTGTCGGGCCCGATCCGGCCGCTGTATCTCGAACCAGGAGCCTGGCCCGCCAGGCTCCTGGTTTTTTGTTTGAAACCGAATGGCCCGCCGGCTACGTGGCCGCCGGCGGCCTTCCCGAAACCTGCCTCCTCGGCCCCACCTGGGCGGTTGTCGGCGCCGGCCTCCGCACGGACGGCTCGACCTGCCGACTCATCGACGCGGCCGGCTGGCAGCGTCTTCTCCTCGCCGCCGATC